>CAZACG010000133.1:0-4990 GCA_964483645.1 uncultured Oscillospiraceae bacterium
GCCCACAGGAACGGAGACGACGCGTCCTGTACGCTTGACAACGCTGCCCTCTTTAAGGCCCACGTCGCTGCCGAGGATAACGATGGAAACGGAGTTTTCTTCCAGATTGAGCGCCATGCCGAATTCGCCGTTTTCGAATTCAACAAGCTCGTTGGCCATACACTTGTCAAGTCCGCTGGCTCTGGCAATGCCGTCGCCGACAAGAATCACCGTGCCGGTTTCGCTCGTTTCCAATTTGTTCTGATAATTCTTAATCTGTTCTTTGATGATTTTTGTGATTTCTTCAGGTCTTAATTCCATACCTTCCCTGCTTTCTTAATCAGAGTATGGTGTTTTTAAGCATTGCACGCAGCGCGTCAAGACGATGCGCAATCGTATCGTCTACACGCTTGCCCTCATAATCAAGGCGCACGCCGCCCATACAGCTCGGATCAATCACATTGTCAAGCTCAATTTGCTTTCCGGTAATCTGCGCGAGCTTTTGAGACAGACGTTCCGCCTGCTTGTCTGTAAGCGGCACGGACGTTACAGCCTGTACAGGAAGAATCCCGTGATCTTCGTTATACAAATTGCGATACGCCTTGCAGCAATCAGAAAACCGGGCAACATAACCCTTTTCAGTCAGAATTTTGAGAAAATTAAGCACATAGGGCTGCACCTTGCCCGCTAAGCTTTCGTCGATCACGCCGCAGCGTTCATTCTTGGAAAGACTGGGCAGGGACAGAAGCCGCAGAAAATCCGGTGTCTGAGCAAATGCCTGATCAAGCACGCTCAATTCGCTAAGAATCTCCCGCTCCTTCCCCTCCTCTTGGGCTAAGATATACAGTGCCTGCGCATAAACGCTACCAATCCGGGTCATGCGTTATCACCCAATTCGTCAATGAAACGATCAACCAGCGCGGCCTGATCGCTGTCGGTCAATTCGCGTCCGACTACTTTGCCGGCGATATCCATGGCAAGATCCGCAATCTGATCCTTGGCCTCGTTGATCGCCTTTTTCTTTTCAAGAGCCGCTTCCGCATTCGCTTTGTTGATGATTGCAGAAGCCTGTGCATTGGCCTGACGGATAATGGCTTCCTCGCGCATCTGTCCGCGCGCCGTCGCTTCCTTCAACATGCTTTCAGACGCAGATCTGGCTTGGGAAAGCTTCTTCTCATACTCGGACTGCAGCGCCTGAGCATCGGATTTCGCTTTTCCGGCCTCATCATACATGCCGTCAATCTCCTGCTGGCGCTCGCTGATGATCTTCTGAACAGGGCCAAAGAGATACTTCTTGGCCACAAAGAAAATGGTCAGCGTGTTCAACAGAATAAAGAGCGCCGTCCAGAAGTTTACGCCAACGAAACTTTCAAACTGCTCCACTTGCTTTGCTCCTCTCTCTTGGATCATCCGAAAGGACGAGGATTAAAGCGCAAAGAGGATCAGGAAAGCAATCAGCAGAGAATAAATACCCGTGGTTTCCGCAATAGCGCAGCCCATGATCATCGTAGAGCGCAGCGTACCCGTCATCTCGGGCTGACGAGCCATTCCCTCAAGAGCCTTGCCAACGGCATTACCTTCGCCAACGCCCGGTCCAATAGCACCGATACCCATGCAAATACCTGCGCCAATCGCCTTACCGGCAATCGCAATTGCTTCAGCCAACATTTCCATACCAATTCCTCCTATAGTTTAAAAATAGTGTATGAATATTACTGCTCTGCCCCGATTTTCTCCGGAGGCGGGCAGGAATTTCCGATGTAAACCATGGTTAAAAGCGTAAAGACATATGCCTGAACAAAGCCGGAGAAGATATCAAAGTAGCAGGAGAGCACAGCAGGGATGCCGTAAGCGAGAACCGGCACATCCATCAGCAGCCCCGTTGCCTGCAAAAGACCAAATACACCAAGCACTGCGCTGACAATGCCAAGCAGCAAATGTCTCTTCTTATGCGTTCTGCGTCTGCTGAGCAGGATCAGTCCCGTGCCGACCGCCGTAAGCACAATCGGCACAAGCACGCCGCCCGAGGCAATCGCATTGAGCACAAGGGTTGAGAACATGGACAAAGCCAGATACAGAATGCTCGTAATCACGCCGCCGCCGGCAATGTTGCCGAAATGACGGAACGCCATGGAAGCGGGCTGCGCAAATTCGCTGACGATGTTCATCGGCGTCATGACCACAATAGGCTCGGTGAAGCCCTTAAGCCAGCCGACAAAACCGTTGTTCTTAATGCTGTTATACCAGATGATGACGGAAACCATGACGGCCCATGTCAGCGTGCAGCTCAGATCCGCCGTAACCGAGCGCAAAAAGCCCGTCAAGCCGATGAAGCTGCCGCAAATGCTGCTCAGAAAGATGGTGCCGATAAACGGTGTCCAATGCAGATTGTGCGCACCCATGGATTCCTCGACCATTCCGGAAAGCATGGTCACACCCTTTTCCACGAGCACCTGTACACCGTTGGGATGCGTCTGGAGATTCTTTCCCAGCTTGATCATCACACTGACAAGAAGGATGGTCACAATGAGCGAGGAAACGGTGGTTTGCGTGATCGGAATACCGCCGAAAATCGGAATGGTGAAGTAGATAAACGCGCCGCTGACATTGAGATTCATAGCTTCGTTTCCCCCGGCTTTCTGAAAAATTCTGCAATAGTGATCGTCACACGAACAAACAGCAAGGGAATGACGCTGGCAAAAACGTTGCACATTCCGCTTTTGACGCAGGCAAAGAGTACAATGAAGATCACCGCAAGCCTTGCGGCATACGACGTCTGCATGAGCGCTTTGCCGCGCTTAACGTTTTGCTCAACAGCGCGATCCGCTGCAACGCTTGCGTTGAGTGCCATGAAAAAGAAATTGGCGATTGCCAACACGCCGCCGACTACGCCCCCCAGAAGCACGGCGGTATCAAACCACCCAGCCAAGGCGAATACAGCGAACATCAGGCCAACGCCGATCAACTCGCCGACGGCGATGATGGACGTTTCCTGAAGCACAACTTTTCGGGAATCCATAAACTCCTCCCCTATTCTTTTGATTTGGAAGGTATGGATGAGGAATGTCTGTCGTTCTGATTCCGACGATCCATGCGTTCCATGAGCTTAAGCGAGGCTTTGAATCCATCGAATGCGGATTTAAGTCCAAGCACAAGACCCAATATGATAATCCATTTGCCCAAGCCGAATTTCGAGCGAAGCCATACCGCAAGCCATACGAATCCCGCCAGCGGAACGGCCACGCTCAGCCCGAGCTGCGTCAGCCATATCAGCATGCTCAATTCCTTCATTTGAGTAACCCCTTGAGCCGCTCTTCGTTCTTACAAACATGATTTACAACGATAATCGAACAAGTTTTTTTCATTGTAGCATAATAAGGTTGAACTGTCAATCTGCGCACCACTCTCATACATTATTCCATTTTTTGTGTTACTAATTCAAACGAACGCGCGTTTTACTTTCATCCTGACAATTCCAAGTCATACTTTGCATACCGAACAGCATTTCATATCGTGTTTTTGTTCTGATGCTGCGCTGCCTTGATAAAGCACTGACAATCGTGGGATTTCGAGGTCAGAAATCTTTTTATTCCATCTCCATTTCTTAGCACATTCTTAACGCATACCTTGGATGCCGATATGCGAAAGCAGCATACGATACGCATATACGCACTCCCATCTTTCGAAGCAGCTTACAGCATGAAGCTACTCCGCGTTTACTGCACGCGGTTTTGCGCAGTTTCCTATACAGAAAAAAGAACCGCTCATTTTGAGCGGTTCCAAGCGGTTATTCCATTGAGGATTACTGCGCAACCGTCACAGCAGTGATATGCGGGTTGGCGCCTTCGTACCAGTACAGGAAAGCCTCGATGTCAACCACATCGCCTTCCTTCAGCTCGCTGACCGTCTGGTAGACTTCCGTATCCGGGCCGGTCAAATACGCCTCGACACAGAAGCTGCAGGTCTGGCCATTGATGGAAGCGGTCGGATAAATGTCATCCTTGGGATCGTTGTCCTTGTTCTTGTAGGAAATGGAATCAATGGTCATGCCCTTGAAGACAACCTTCTTATTCTGATGGTCGATCAGCTCGTCGGTGCCCAGCAGAGCGGTCACATCCATCGGCTCGGCGATAAAGCTCTCGCCCTCGACGAATTCAAAGGTCGCATCAATGATTTCAACCTCGCCGGCCCACTCGCCCTTGTAACCGGTAACCTTGATTTTCGTACCCGGAACGAGCTTGGCTGCATCCTCCTCGGAGCAGGCGAGCTCATACAGGAAGTAAGCGCCGTCCTGATCCTGTGCATAAACGGTGATTTTGTTGTCCCACCAGGACTGCGTATCCTGCACGTAGCATTCGACGGTAACCTCGCTGTCCAACGCGGCATTGGCGTAATCCGCATAGGTCATCACGTTTTCAGCCATCGCGACGCAGCCGCAGAGCATGGCCAGAGTCAGGAGAACGGTAAGAAGCTTTTTCATGATCGAATTCCTCCTCAAGCAGAGTTCAAATGTGACAAGCCTATTATACAACAATTTTCCGATTATTCAATGTTCAAAATCACCGAATTATGCTTTTTTCTTTTTGACTGCGCCGTGAATTGTATACAATGCGATTAGTATCCACGCCAGAGCAAGCGACCCAAGCAGCAGCTTTGAGGTGCGGGGCAGCTCTCCGAGCTCCTGCTCCTCTTTCCCGCTTTCGATTTGATCCAAGTGATACAGCGACGCTGTATCCGTATACAGCTTCTGTATATATTCCTCGTTCACATCCTTCTTGCGCCGCGCCGCCTTGGTCACATCCTCCGCCAGTTGTCCGGCAGCATTGCGCAGGGAAGCCGAGCCGTTGAAGACGGGCGTTACAAACGTTTGATCCGTATGGTCAAGCAGCAGCTTGGAGGCGCTGATCTTCACATCGTAATACAGCTCATTGTCCTCGCCGCTCCGGGACAGATAGTTCTGATAGACGTCCGAAGCCTGCGCCTTGGCGGTCACCGGCACATAGCCCTCGGT
>CAZACG010000134.1:0-4961 GCA_964483645.1 uncultured Oscillospiraceae bacterium
CATCAAGAATAGTCATTGGATCCTCAAAGCGCGGGTTGTCGCTGGTGAGAATCGAGTAATCCGCAAGCCTACCTGCAATCTCGCCCATCATCGGGCGCTTACCCTTGTCGCGATCGCCGCCGCAGCCAAAGACGAGAATCAGTCTGCCGCGGCAAAACTCGCGAACCGTACGCAGGATATTCTCAAGCGCATCCGGCGAATGCGAATAATCCAGCACCATGCGATACGGCGTCTGCGTGCCGAGCATCTCCACGCGGCCCGGAACGGAAACAACGCTTTCAAGACCGGTCTTGATGTCCTGAAGCGATATGCCGAGAATCAACGCGCACGCCGCGGCAGTCAACGCATTGTAGACGTTGAACATGCCGGTCAGCAGCAGATGAATTCGTTCCTTATGCAGATTGCGCAGATTGAGCGTAAAGGATACGCCGCTCTCCGTAATTTCAATATCGCGGGCAAACAGATCCGCCTGCGCGCTGATACCATACGTCAAAAGCGGACAGCGCACATCCCCACGCACAACCTCCGCCGTTTCTTCATCCACATTGACGGCTGCATTTCGCGCCATGCTGCCTTTAAAGAGCAGACGCTTTGCGTCAAAATAATGCTCCATCGTCCCGAAGAAATCGAGATGATCCTGCGATAGATTCGTATATGCGGCAGCCTCAAAGGTCATGGCTACCAGCTTGCGCAAATACAGCGCATGCGCGGAAACCTCCATGCAGACCACCTGCACGCCCGCGTCTGCCATGATGCGCAGAATGCTGAACATCTCAATCGGATCGGGTGTGGTCAGCTGGCTGGGCAGCTTGGTCTTTCCGGCGATGCAGCCCGTCGTACCGATCACGCCGCAGCTCACGCCAGCTGCCTCCAGAATTCCCTTAAGCAGATAGGTCGTCGTCGTCTTGCCCTTCGTGCCTGTGATACCCACCAGCTTCATGCGGCGCTCCGGATGTCCGTTAAACGCGCTGGCCATCCGCGTCATTGCGGCGCGCACGTCCGTGACAAGCACCTGTGGGCAGTCGATATCCAGCTTTCTTTCTACGACAAGCGCACAGCAGCCGTTTTCAATGGCCTGTGGCGCAAAGCCGTGCGCATCAACCTTACCGCCGCGAATACAGAAGAACAGACCGTTTTTGCATTGGGTCCTTGAATTCGCCGTCAGCTCCTCCACATCCATATCCGCTGTGAGCTCTATCAATTCCGGCATATCCTTGACCAGCTGAGAAAGCTTCATTGTCATTCCTCCATCGTTCCTGTGTTTTCCTGCGGACGCAGCGCGCCGCATCAGCCATGACGGCGCTTTTTGACCCGTTCATGGCGTCTATGGTATTTCAAACGTCACCGTTACCGTGCTTCCCGTCTGCGCATAGCGTCCTGCCGCAGGCGATTGCCTGACCGCTATTCCGTCTCCCTGCGCCGACATCTCAAGGCCGCTCTCGCGCAGCGCTCTGGCGCATTCGCGCATCGGCATGCCCCGCAGATCTGGAACCTGCGTATAATCCTCCGCCTTCGGCGCGCACTCGCCGGTGACATAGAGCATCGCGCAAAATCCATCTTGCAGCTTTGTTCCGGCGGGAGGCAGCTGTCCTGTCACCTTATTTTGAGCGCCATCCGTGATGCTGTCAATACCTATCTGGCGCAGAATCGCTCGTGCGTCGGTTACGTTCATGCCCGTGACGTCCGGCATGACCACGCTCTCGCGCACGCTGCTCCCATCCGTCTTTTGAATGCCGAGAAGGGGCAAAATTTCCGAAAGTATCTGGCTTGCAAAGGGCGCGGCCGTTGTTCCGCCGTAATCGGGATACACCTTCGCCTCATCAACGACCACCATCACCGCAACCTCAGGCTCCTCCACGGGCGCAAAGCCCACGAAGGAACCGATGTGCAGATTGGTCTGAATCCTTCCGTTTTTATAAATCTGAGCAGTTCCCGTTTTGCCGCCGACAGACCAGCCGTCCGTCTTGGCATTCTTTCCGCCGCCCTCCTCCACCACGCTGAAAAGAAGCCTTCTCATTGTCGCGCTTGTCTGCGGAGAAATGGGATTGGAAACCACTCTCGGGCTGATCGTCTCCAGCACATTGCCCCGGGCGTCCTCAATGGCCTCCACCAAATAGGGCTGCATGAGCCTTCCGCCGTTGACCACGGCGCAGGCCGCCGCAATCATCTGTATCGGCGTAACGGCAACGCTTTGCCCGAAGCCGATACGCGCCAAATCCACGTTCTTAACACGGCTGCCCGGAATCAGGATACCCGAGGACTCCCCATATAAATCAATGCCCGTCGCGGAGCCCAGTCCGAATGCATAGAGATATCGGTAGAATGTCTCGACGCCCATGCGCAGGGCGAGCTGCGTAAAAACCGGGTTACAGGAATTGCACAGCGCCTTGGCCATGGTTTGCGCGCCATGGGGCGCGCCCCAGCAGCGAACCGTCGTTCCGTCCACCGCAATGCGGCCCGAACAGTAGAAGCCTTCCTCGGGCGAGGTTGCGCCGCTGTCCAGCGCGGCAGCAGCCGTCAGCATTTTGAAGGTCGAGCCGGGCTCATAGACATCGCTGAGAACGGTGATGCGCATAAGCTCGTTGAGCGTTTCGATGTCGTTTCTCGGCGGATTGGCCGGATCGTAGGTCGGATACATCGCCATAGCCAGCACCGCGCCCGTGTTTACATCCATGACAATCGCCTGAACATGCTGCGCCTCGTTAACCTGCGCGCATTCTCGCGCCGCGCGCTCTACCGCCGCCTGTACTTCGCGATCAATGGTCAGTCTAAGCGTATTGCCCGGCTGCGCGGGCACATAGAGCGTCACGCCGTCGGGCAGCGTTCTGGCCCTCGCATCCACCTCCGTGACAAGCTTGCCCGGCTCGCCGGAGAGCACCTCGTCATAGCGCAGCTCAAGTCCGCTCTGACCCACACCGTCCACGTTGCAAAGACCCAGCACCTGCGCTAATACGCTCCCCATAGGATACCACCTGCTGACGTCTTCGTCAAACAGAATTCCCGAAAGCTTGGCATAATCCGGGTGTGAAGGATTCTGACGAATGGCGCGCAGCCTGTCTGCATCCTCGCGAGGCACCTGTCTTTTGAGCGTTACGGACGCCGCCTTTGTGTTTTGAAGCTTCCTGATCGTCTCTTCGGCCTTGAGTCCCAGCTCGCGTTCGAGCACCTCGGCCATTCCCTTCGGATCGGTCACGTCCTTCGCGCGTGCACCTATGATAAAGCTGGTGATCGACTGCGCAAGAAGCTTTCCGTTCGTGTCTACAATATCTCCCCGCCTGGCGGCAACTATACCGCTGCGCGTCCATTGACGCGTGCCGCGCTGCGTCAGCTCCTCGGCTCTGAAAACCTGTATATTCACCAGCCGTGCGAAGACGCAAAGAAAAAGGAGAAGGAAACCGCCCATCAGCAGGGCCAGCCGCTTTCGTACGGTGGCTCCCGGTGACCGCAAGCCCTCTCACTTCCCTTATGATAGCTTTATACTCATTCTTATCCAAATAGTGAACGAGCATTAATCGAACATCTCCAAAATACCCAGCGCAAAATCCAGCGCTTCAAATTTGGATTCCTCGCTCTGCTTCTGTGCTTCCTGCGCAGCCAAAGCAGGCTGCTGAATATAAATAACCTGCGTATCCGCGCGTTCGGGTCTGAGCATGCCCAATTCGTTCTGCGCGAGATTGCGGATACGTTCGCCATTCTTCGCCTGCTCAATCTGCTTACTGAGGCGTTCGCTGTCGCGTTCAAGGGTCTGCGTCTGCGTCTGGTAACCGGCGATCTTGTTTTGCAGGCGCACGCCGTTGATCATCATCTGAAATCGCAGCGCCGTCATGGTCAGAATGACCGCGCCGAGGAGAATACAGAGCGCGACATCCCGTTTTGAGCGCTTTGCCTCTCGGTAGAGCCCCTCAACCCAATCCCTTTTGTGCTTCGTTCGTCTTTTTTTCGCGGGCGTATATACCAGCCCGGCAATCGTCTCGCCTTCAAAATACGGATCAGGCGTGTCATGCCACGGTCGCTCAATGCGATAGCCCGGCAGGTTCAGATCACGCAGATTCTCTGCTGCGGAGCCTGCCGGCTCTCCGGCCACATACAGTCTCGGCGTCTGTTCACCGTTTGTATATCCTGCTGCGGTGTATTGATTGCGCTTCATCCGCGCAGCGCCTGTGCCTGCCATCAGTGTATTCACCTGCCCCATCGTCAAGAACCGAAAGGTTCGTTCGTTTCATCGCATTCCCGCAGCCCCGTCCGCAGGAGCGCATCGTTCCTGCGTCGGATAGGCCGCCGGTTTGGGGAGACCTGCGTCCCCTCGGCGGACAGCTTAGCCCTCTGCCGCCGTATAACAATCGCCTCAGCCGCTTATGCCGCGTCAGCTCGGATAGTTCTGATAGACGTAATCGACCAGCGTATCGAATTCTTCCTCCGTCTGAGCCTCGACCTCCGCATAGACCTCGGCGTCCCAGATTTCGATATAGTGATTTAAGCCCACAAAGACAATATCCCTCGTCAGCCCAATCTTTCCGCGCAGCTTGGCCGGAATAAGCACGCGTCCTTGCGCATCCATATTGTTTCCGGAAAAAGAGACGCTCATCAGATAGCGCTCATACTTGAGGCCGATTTTATCCATCGGATTGATGTGCGAAAGCTTTTCCAGCTGGGCTTCCCAAACTTCCTTGGGATAAATGGCCACCGCCGTCTTGGTAGGGTTGATGGTAATGGTGAAATCCTCTCCGAGTGCTTCACGAAAAGAGGAAGGAATGATCACACGGCCTTTGCCATCCAGCGAATGGTCAAATGAGCCAGAAAACGCCAAATGAGCCATGACCGGCAGCCCTCCTTCCCTTTCATAACCACTTTACACCTTTTCTCGAATACTTTACACCATTTTGCTCCACTTTTCAAGCACTTTGCCAATGAATATTCTGCTAAATCCACATGACGCTCGTAACATTTCCGTAATAAAGCAG
>CAZACG010000135.1:0-4929 GCA_964483645.1 uncultured Oscillospiraceae bacterium
GCCGAACCGATCTGCTGATTACGCTCAACGACGAGGATTATGCGCGCGCGAAGCGGGTGTTTCCCAAGTCGCTGGCGGTTGAGAAGGTACCGGGCGTGGGCGTGGATTTCGCGCGGCTTGAGGTGGAGGACAGGGCGGCGAGCCGTAGCGCGTTGCGCGCGCAATGGGGCATAGCGCAGGACGCGCTGACGCTCATCTATGTCGCCGAGCTGATTGCCAACAAAAATCAAGGCATGCTCTTTGAAGCGCTTCAAGAGATACACAAGGAGCGCCCCGACGCCAAGCTGGTGTTGGTCGGGCCGGATCACGCCAAGGGAAAAGTCCAAAGGCTGGCGCAGAGGATGGGGCTTGCGGATTCCGTCGTTTTCACGGGCTGGCGCAGCGATATCGGCGCGTGTCTGTGCGCGGCGGATATCTGCGTGGCGTCGAGCATGCGCGAGGGGCTGGCGCTGAATATTGTCGAAGCGATGTACTGCGGCCTGCCCGTGGTCGCCACGGACAACCGCGGACATGTGCCGCTCATTCGGGACGGGGAGAACGGCTTCCTCGTGCATGTGGGCGACAGCGAAAAAATGGCGCGGCGCGTATTGGAGCTTTCGCGCGACTCGGCGCTCCGGGCGCGCTTTGCGCAGCAGGATCTAAGCCGCTTTGCCTGCGAGGCCGTCTCGTGCAGGATTTACGAGATCCTTCAACAAGTCTGAATTCGGGGAATAATCATGAGCTATATTTTGATTCTGGTTTGGCTGGCGCTGGCCTCTGCGATGGCCAAATCCGGCGGCATGCGCCGCAGGGAGCTGGTGCTGGGCAAGGAGGAGCGCCGGGCAACGTGGACGTACGCGCTGCTGCTGATGGCGCCCATCATGGTGATGGCGGTTCTGCGCTCCAATTATTTCGGCGATACCTACGCCTACTTGATGGATTTCCGCAGCATTCCAAGCAGCATGAGCGGAAAATGGACCTATATTCAGGAGCATACGAAGGACACGGGCTTTTATGCGCTGGGCGCGCTGGTCAGCGTATTTGTCGGAAAGCATTTTAAATACTTTTTTCTGGTGATCGCGCTGATTCAGGGCTTTTGCCTGATGAAAACCTATCGGAAATATTCCGAGGATTACTGGCTGGCGATCTTCCTCTTTGTGGCGACCACGGATTATCTTTCGTGGATGTTCAACGGCATTCGCCAGTTTACGGCGGTAGCCATCACCTTTGCGGCGGCGGGGCTGGTGTTCCGGCGCAAATACGTCAAGGCCTGTCTGGTCATGGCCTTTGCCTCCCTGTTCCATCAGTCCGCGCTGATGATGATCCCCATCATCTTTATTGTGCAGGGCAAGCCGTGGAACTGGAAGACGCTGCTGGTCATTGCGGGCACCGTGCTGGTTATGGCGTTCAGCGGCGTATTCACCGATACGCTGGATACCGTGCTGGCGGATACCCAATATCGCAACGTGGTCAGCGACTGGCGCTACGGACAGGATGACGGCACCAACCCGCTGCGCGTGCTGGTATACTCCGTGCCGACGATTCTTTCGATCTTCTGCCGAAAAAAGATTCAGAAATCGGGGGATCGCGCGGTTCAGGTGGCCTGCAACATGGGCATCATCTCTACCGCGCTGTATCTGGTGAGCATGGTGACCTCCGGCATCTATATCGGCCGCCTGCCGATTTACTGCTCGTTGTATGCCAATGGCATTCTGCTGCCGTGGGAGTTTAAGTATGTGTATGGCAAAAACCTGAGAGCGCTGGCGATTGTGTGCTATGTGGGGTTCTATTTTGTTCAAATTCATTTTGCCTTTGGATTGATCTGAGGAGTGTAAAAATGCCCATTCGGATTCTGCATGTTGTAACCTATATGGGGCGGGGCGGTCTGGAGACGATGATTATGAATTATTATCGTCATATGGATCGCGATAAGGTTCAGTTTGATTTTCTTGTACACCGAGAGTTTACAGCGGATTACGATGGGGAGATTGAGCAGCTTGGTGGAAAAATCTTTCGTCTCCCCAAGCTGAATCCGTGGAGCGCAGCATATCGTAGAGCATTAGATCAATTCTGGAAAGAGCATCCGGAGTATAGAATCGTTCATGTACATCAGGATTGCTTAAGCTCGATTGCATTAAAGTCTGCTAAGGAAAACGGCGTTCCGATACGCATTGCTCACAGTCACAACAGCAGTCAGGATAAGAATATAAAGTATATTATCAAGCTTTGGTACAAAAGACAGATTCCCCAATATGCTACGCACCTGTTTGCCTGTAGCAAAGAAGCGGGGGATTGGATGTTTGGCGGCGCAGCGTATTCGATTGTCAATAATGCGATTGATACGAATTCGTATGTGTTTGACCGTGAAAAGGCAGTTTCGATACGGAATAATCTAGGTATTTCATCAGATGCACTTGTTTTAGGACATGTAGGACGCTTTGCTCAAGTAAAGAATCATACGTTTTTAATCAATATATTGACGCAGATTAGCAAAATGCGAGATAGAGTATATCTGCTATTGGTTGGAGATGGAGAGCTGAAAGGCATTATTGAAGAAAAGGTTCGAGAACTCGGACTGTCAGAACAAGTGATTTTTACTGGCGTCAGAAAGGATGTACCCGAAGTATTGCAAGCGATGGATGTATTTGTGTTTCCATCGCTTTATGAAGGATTGCCGGTGTCTTTGGTAGAAGCACAGGCGGCTGGTCTGCCTTGCTTGATATCAGATACCATTTCAGACGAATGCATGATTACGGATTTGATACAAAAAGCATCTTTAAATGAGACGGCTAATGCTTGGGCGATCAAAGCGCTTACTATGGCGAAACGAGAGCGCTGCAATATGTATTCCGAAATTGCAGGGCGAGGATTTGACATTGTTCAGAATGCAGCGAAACTGCAAGAATTCTATCTTGATCAATGGGAGACACAAAAGCGATGGCAACATTGACTGTGTTTACGCCTGCATTTAATCGGGCGCACACGCTTCCGAGAACCTATCTTTCACTTTGCAATCAGAAGTGTAAGGATTTTATTTGGCTCATTGTTGACGATGGCTCTTCAGATCATACCGCCGATCTTGTGGATGGATGGAAGAAGGAAGAAAAGGGCTTCGAAATCCGATATATTCGAAAAGAGAACGGAGGAATGCATACAGCGCATAATACCGCTTATGAGAACATAGATACGGAGTTAAACGTGTGCATTGATTCTGATGATTGTCTTGCGGAAGGCGCTGTGGAAAAGATTCTCCATAAATGGCAGCAGGTCAAGGAAAAAGGATATGCGGGGCTGATTGGTTTGGATGCAGACCTGAACGGCGACCTGATTGGCTGCGGATTTATGGATGGTATGACGGAAACGACGCTGACGGGTTATTATGCATCTGGCGGTGCAGGCGATAAGAAGCTTGTATATCGAACGGATATCATCAAGCAATATCCACCGTATCCGGTATTTGAAGGCGAAAAATATGTTGCGCTGGCCTATAAATATCGTCTGATCGATCAGAATTATCGCCTTGCGGTTTTGCCAGAAATCATATGCAATGTCGAGTATCAGGAAGATGGACATAGTGCCGGCATGTGGAAGGAGTATCTGCGCAGTCCAAGAGGATTTGCCCAATGGCGGAAGGTTTGTATGCAGTATCCGACATCCGCAATTCGTTTGATGATCGATTGTATTCATTACTGTTCAAGCAGCTGCATTGCAGGAAATAAGCGATATATTGCCGAATCGCCTAGAAAAATGCTGACAATTCTGTGTACGCCAGCAGGATGGGGTTTATCTGCATATATTAGACGACGAGTTGGAAAAATGTCATAAAAAGGAACTGTCATATGAAGAAGGTATTATTCCTGATCCACGACCTCGGTCACGGCGGCGCAGAAAAGGTGCTCGTCAATATGGTCAACAACATGGATCGCTCGAAGTTTGATATCTCGGTGACGGCGCTCTTTGGGGGCGGCATAAACGAGCAGTTCCTCGCGCCGCACATCCATTATCGCGCGGTTTGGAAAAGGGCGATTCCCGGCAACAGCCATTTCATGAAGCTGCTTTCGCCCAAGCAGCTGCATCGGCTCTGCGTGCGGGAGCATTACGATATTGAGGTCTCGTATCTGGAAGGGCCGTCCGCGCGGATTGTCAGCGGATGCGCAGACCCGGATACGAAGCTGGCATCGTGGATTCATTGCACGATGAAATCACGGAGCGATATTGCGAAGGGCTTTCGAAGCTACGAAGAAGCATGTAGAAGCTACCGTCGCTACGATCAAATGGCGTTTGTTAGCACGGGCGTGAAATTGGCGTTTCAGAAGGTATGTCCGATTGAAAAGCATGCGGATGTTTTATACAATACGAATGAGAGCCGATTGATCCTCCATAGAGCCGGTGAAGCGGTAGAAGACGGCCTGTTTTCCGATGAGGAAATCAAGCTGGTTGGCGTTGGAAAGGTGCTGCCCAATAAGGGCTTTGACCGTTTGGCGCGCATTCATTGCCGTCTGCGGCAGGAAGGGTATCCGCTGCATACGTACATCCTCGGAGAAGGGCCGCAAAAGCAGGAAATCGAAAGCTATTTGGAACAAAACCATGCGTCGGATAGCTTTACGTTCCTCGGCTATCAAACTAACCCCTATCAATACGTGTCAAAGTGTGATCTCTTTGTCTGCGCCAGCCATGCGGAGGGCTTTTCCACCGCGGCGACCGAGGCGCTGATTGTCGGAACGCCCGTGTGTACGGTCGAGGTTTCCGGCATGAAGGAAATGCTGGGCGAAAACGACGAATGGGGTGTTGTCACGCCGAACAGCGAGGAGGCGCTGTATCAGGGGATCAGGCGGCTGCTGGATGACCCCGCGCTGCTTGCGCATTACAGGAAGAAGGCGGCTGAACGCGGGAAGACGTTCAGCACGGAGAATACGGTCCGGGCTGTGGAGGATATGCTGGAAAGACTAT
>CAZACG010000136.1:0-4917 GCA_964483645.1 uncultured Oscillospiraceae bacterium
TGCCGGCATCGCCCTCTGGCGGCGCAACGGGCGTTCCGGCCTCAAGCGCGCCGGTCGGGTCGAGCAGCCTTGCGCCCTCGGGCGTCAATTCGCCCGCGTCCTCGCCCGCGCTGAGCACAGTGGGGAGGAGCTCCAGTAGATGAAGGGAATAGCCCTTTTTCGCGACGGCCTGATCAAATCGGCGCGCCATCTCCGAGTGATACGTGCCGGTTTTGCTGTCGATGGGGAACATGCCGGACGCTTCGCCAACGCCGAGCACCTGTTTGCCGGTAAGTTTTGCATGCACATAGCCTGCAAGCGTCGTCAAATGTGCAAGGCGGTCAAGGTGTGCTTCTTCATTCAGGATAGCTTGATATAGATGAGCAATGCTCCAGCGCTGGGGAATGTTGAAGTCAAAAAGCGCGGTCAGCTCGTTGGCTGCCTGTGCAGTCATGGTGTTGCGCCATGTGCGGAATTCGCAGATCTGCTTTCCGTCCTTGTCTAAGGGCAGATAGCCGTGCATCATGGCAGATATGCCAAGACCGGCGAGTTTGGTCAGGCGGACGCCATATTGAGTTTGCACGTTGCGAACCAGCGCCGCATATGCAGCCTGAATCCCCGCCCATGCATCGTCAAGATGATACGTCCATACGCCGTTTTCCAGACGATTCTCCCAAGTGTAATCGCCGGAAGCGATGGGCGCGTGATCCTCGCCGATCAGCACGGCTTTGATGCGCGTGGAGCCGAGCTCAATGCCCAGCACGGCGCGACCTGCGGCAATAAATGTGTTGATCATATCAGGATTCCTTTCTTTGATGTAGCCGAAGAACGCAGATTGTCTGCCGTATAGAAAACCTGCAAAGCAGAGGGCATAAAGCTGTTGCGTGATGAAAAACGGCTTGGCTTACAGAAGCGCGCAGCCTGTGCGCTCCATGCCCTGTGAGCCGGCGACGTAGCCCGAACGATACTGCATATTGATTTCCCGCAGCTCGCGCTTGCCGTCGATATAGTCCTGATACATTTCAAACAGGCCTGCGCTGCATCCGTCGCAGGAGGATTCGAGCGCGCCGAGGGATTCGCTGACAATCTGTTCCCGCTCTTGCTTGGTGGTGTCCTTGATGAGAATACTGGTCATGCTGTGCTCCTGTTCTTTTCGCAGCTATCAAACGCAGTCAACCGAGGCGACGCTCACGGCCATGGGCGTTTGAAAGCCGCAAAAGGAGAAATCCTCTCTGCCGCAGAGAGAACCGAAAGCCTGCCTCATGCGTTCGCTGTTGTAGATTTTATAGAGGTTGTCCGGCACGAGGGAGAAGTCTTCGCAGATGTGGCTGAGCAGCTGCGCGCGCTGTGTTTCCCAAGGCGCGGCGGTCAGCGACAGATCGCCGTAGACGCTGCTGAGTTTCTTGAGCGTCGCGGGGATAAGCGCTTCATCCTTGGCTTGAAGCTCGGCGATATTTGCACGCTGTTCATGGACGGTAAGCGTTGCATAGCCGATCATTTCGCCATCCTTGAGGATCACCTGCGGCTGATTGTTCCATGTGCGCAGAATGTCGATGAACTGTGCCTCGGGACGAAGACAGTAGCTTTTTTGCGCATGGTGAATGGTTAGCGCCTGCGGAACGTCTGCCTGCGCCATGGGGCGAAGGGAGAAGCCCTCAATGCTCTCCTCGGACAGCGTATGACGTACGTTTTTGCGGGTGAGCACGGCGTCCATGCGCATGCCCGTGTAGGCGTAGCCGTAATGCTCGTAGCGCTGGCGCTGTCCGCCCAAGACGGCGAAATCCGCGCCGAGCTCGCGCGCCTTCGCGTCCGCCGCATCGAGCATCAATTGCATATAGCCGCGTCCGCGCGCACGAGGATGCACGCTCACGGAGCCGATACCGATGTGCAGAAGTTCCATTCCGTTTACGCGCATCCTGACGGGGTATGCGACCAGCGTGGCGATGATACGTCCGTCCTCGCGAACCGCAAAATGATGCGGCGCGGCGTCGCCGTTTACGCCATAGAGCTTGGGCAACAGCGTAGCAAAGTCGTGCGGACGAGAGTTTTTGCTGAAAACGTAGTCGATAAAGTCGATGAGATCGTTTTTGTCGGCCTCGCAGGCCCAGCCTGTTGTGATCATGAAGCGCTCTCTCCTTTGAGGGATTGTTATTGCCATTATAGCATGCAAAAAACGTCCATTCAAGCGATTCTGCGCTTGACAACGCTCCGGAGCGTCAGGCGTTTTGTGCGCGGCTGTGGTCTGTCTCGTTGGCGAACTTGATTGCGCTTGGGCCGGGGTTGACGACGATTCCCTTGTACGGTCTGGCAATTTGATGGGCCTCTTCATAGGAAATGATGGTTACGCGCGAATTTGTTCCGAAAACTTGAAGCAACGCTGAAAAATCCGTGAAGAGGGGAACCCATTCCTCCTTCGTCTGGTTGTAGATCAGCGAACGCAGATGCATGCGGCGAGACTCGGCCTTTTTCGCCAGCCGATAGCCGGGATTACCCTTGGTGACGGCTGCGCCGCAGGCGTTGTACAGGCGTTTGGAGCCTTGCGTGGCGTGTAGACTGTGATCCTTGACGGCGACGGAAGCGTCCTCTCCGTCATAGCAGAAGGCAGCGAGAAAGAGCGTATCCGGCAAGCTTCGACGCAGCTTGGCCATGAGCTCTGCTTTTTCCTTCTCGTCTTCACAACTTAGAAACTTGGCGCTCAGATCCTGAAAGGAGACGGAATTAGCAAAGCTGCTCTCGCGCGGCTTTTCGGTCTGTCCCTTGGTTCTGGGTGCAACCAGCGTGCGCAGGGAATCAAAAATGGAAGCCATATCGGACACCTCTTCAGCTTGAAATCAACATGTTCATTATAGCATGATACAGAAAAAAAGAAAAGCTCTCCTCAAGGGGGAGAGCGGATCAAGCACGCAATCAGTCTTCGCAGACCACATCAATGGTATTCATGCCGTATTTTTCAAAAAGTGTCAGCGCTTCTTGGGTAATGACCTCTCCGGGAATCGCAATGGGAATCGCTGGAGGACAGGAGACCGTCGGCGAGGCGCAGATTCGACCGAGCGCTTTATTGATGGGAAGCGCTTCATGCGCAGAGAAGAAAGCCTCGCGGATGGACATCGCCTGCCGTCCGGCGACGAAGGGGAGGGGCATGCGCGCAAGCGGCGCGCCGTCCGGCTTGCCCAATGCGACGCGCAGACGTTCAAAATCCGCTTGCGTATTATGAGGCGAGGCCATCAGCACCAGGTCGTCCGTATCGGCGTATTCGCCCTCTACGCTGCCGCAGCGGATGCGTTTGGCAAGTTGTGCGCCCGTTAGGCCGCAGGCGGAAGCATGCAGAGTGATCTTGAGCGGTTCGTCATGCGTGAGCTTCCATCTGTCGTCCCTCAGCGTTGCGCAGAGCGCGTCAAGCCGACGGATAGTCTCTTGGAGCCGGACAGGATAAGCGTCTGCAAGTTCTGCGTTGGCAAGATCCAGCGAGCAAAGCGTCAGATACGATGGACTGGTGGAGCCAAAGAGCGAAAGCGCGGTCTTTGCGTGATCTGCAAAAGCTTTGGGCGCGCGCTTTGCAATGTGCAGATACGCGCCGCCGGTCAGCACGGGCAGGGTTTTATGCGCGGAATCGCAGCAGATATCCGCGCCCAGATCCAGCGGATGCAGCGCGGGAGCGCAGAAATGCAAATACGCGCCGTGCGCATTGTCCACAGCCAGAATCGTGCCATGCGCATGACATACGGCGGAAAGCGCGCGCAGATCCTGCATGCCGCCTAGATAATCGGGGCTGGTGACGTACACGGCTGCGGGCGGAGCGGGAAGATTGCCCAGCGCTGTGTCAAGCACCTTGGGCGACACGGGACAGGCACAGATGGAGTTTGTGCTCGTCTGCGGCAGGAGCCATTGCACGTCAAAGCCCACCAGCGCAGCGGCATAGATAAACGCCTTGTGAACATTGCGCGCGGCGAGCACAAGCGGCAAGCTGCCCTTTGCGCGATGCGTGACGGCAAGGGCAAGCATCGCGCGGATGCATTGACTGGATCCCTCGGTGGAAAAGAGTGTGCGTCGGCTGCCAAAGAGTGCCGCCGCATTTGCTTCGCTCTGCGCGATAATTCCGTCAGCCTCGTAAAGCGCATCCGCTCCGGCGATCTCGGTAATGTCCAAGGCCTCGCAGCCGAGCATGCCCTGTCCCTTATGACCGGGCATGTGAAGGCGGGAAAGACCGCGCGCTGCGTAGTCGCTTACAAAATCGTAAATCGGCGTGTTCATCCGTTTTTACGTTTTTGGTCGTCCTGAGCGACCTTCATCATGATGGCGCACTCCATGCGCTTGCGGAACAGCTCGCAGCCCGCTTCATATACGCCCCGGATGGAGCCGGTAGCATGGAAGGCGTTGGCTGCGCAACCGCCGGAGCAGTAGAGCTTGGCCCAGCAGTCCTTGCATTCCTCGCGCGCGTAGACATTGCAGGCGCGGAAATCCTCACGCAGCTGCGTGTTCGTCACGCCGTTCCAGATGTCGCCGAGCTTGTAGGTTTCCTCGCCGACGAACTGATGGCAGGGGTAGAGATCGCCCCATGGCGTGACGGCCATGTATTCCGTGCCGGATCCGCAGCCGGAGAGGCGCTTATAGATGCACGGGCCGCCGGTCAGGTCGATCATGTAATGATAGAAGGTAAAGCCGCGGCCCTCTCGTTCACGCTTGAGCATTTCCTCGGCAAGAATCTCATACTGACGCTTGACGGTAACCAGATCCTCGGCGGTCAGCGCGGCGGGATCGTCCTGCGCGCAGACGACGGGTTCCATGCTCAGCTCGGTGAAGCCCATATCGGCCATATGGAAAACGTCGTTGGTGAAGTCGGGGTTGGCGTGGGTGAAGGTGCCGCGCATATAGTAATTCTTTCCACCACGGGCCTCGACCAGCTTTTTGAATTTGGGCACGATGCGATCATAGCTGCCC
>CAZACG010000137.1:0-4886 GCA_964483645.1 uncultured Oscillospiraceae bacterium
CTTGGTGCCCAGATTCACGGACACGCCCTTGCCGCTGCCCAGCGTAAAGCTTGCGCCGGTTTTGGACAGATTGAGCTTGACGCCCTTGGCGATCTTAACGCTCTTGCGAAAACGCATAAACAGGCCCTCTTTCGTTTTGATACTATTCTCAAATCAAATTGAGCCTTGAGGAACTCCCCCCGTCAGGTCTCGCTTCGCTCCCTGACTGCTTTGATCAAAATCGCTTTGCGATAAAGTTCGATGGGGAATTCCCCTGACCCCTTCTTCGCTTCGCGCTGATCGCCCGCTTTGATCTGAGATGAGTATGATTTCCCTTTATTATAAAATACGGCGGGGATTCTTTCAAGTCCCCGCCGTATGATTCTGTTTCTCCGCTCATTCCATTTCGCCCAGATAAGCCATCGTCATGGTGATAGCCGCAAGCCCGGCCGTCTCCGTGCGCAGAATGCGCGGACCCAGCGTAACCAGCTTTCCGCCAACCTGTTCGCTTAGCCATTGCGCTTCCTTCGGGCTGATGCCGCCCTCCGGGCCAATCAGGATGCCAATGGACAGCTCCTCCTTGCCCGAAAGAGGCTCGACGCAGGCGCGGATGCTTCCATCGCGCGCATCTTCCCATGGCACAATCAGCAGATCGAGCGCAGCAAGCTCCTTCTCAAGTCCGCTAAGCTTCTTCGGCATATGCACCTGCGGCACGGCGATTCGAGCGCATTGTTTGACCGCCTCGCGCGCAATCTTCTGCCATCGCTCCGTCTTCTTGGATGCATCCTTTCCCTCAAGCCGCACAACACAGCGCTCCATGGCAACCGGCTGCACGGCGTATGCGCCCAATTCCGTCGCCTTTTGCACAATCATCTCCATCTTATCCGCCTTCGGCAGACCCTGATAGAGCCTCACGCGCGCCTTTGTCTCTGTGCTGCGCAGCCTTTTCAGGATGCGCACGTCGACCGTCGATCCGCCGATCGGCTCGATCTGCGCCAGATAGCGGTTCGGCGCGCAGACCAGTTCGACCTCGTCGCCTTCCGCAAGGCGCAGCACGCGCAGCGCATGCCCCGAATCCTCGGGGCTCAAATGGGCATAGCCGTTGACAATGCCCGTTTCATCCGCAAAAAAACGATGCATATACGCTCCTTACAGCTTCGCCGCAAGGCAAACCCATTCGCCCTTGGTCAGCCTGTTGCACACGGTATAACCCGCCGCTGCGAGCGCCTTTTGCACGTCTTCCTCACGCTCACGGATGATACCGGAGCAAATGAACGTGCCGCCGGGCAACAGATGCTTCTTCGCCGGGCCGCACAGGAAGCAGATCACGTCCGCGATAATGTTGGCTACGATCACGTCAGCATGCTCGTCGCTGTTTTCCAAAAGGTCGCCATGCTTGACGCGTACGCGGTCGGACAGGGCGTTCTTCTGCGTGTTTTCCGCAGCAACCTTCACTGCCAGCTCGTCCAGATCAATCGCCAGCACATCACTCGCACCCAGCTTGGCTGCCGCTAGAGCCAGAATGCCGCTTCCGCAGCCCACATCGATAGCCTTGCAGCCGGGCGTCACATACTTTTCAAGCTGCTCCATGCACATAAACGTCGTCTCGTGCGTGCCGGTGCCAAAGGCCATGCCCGGATCAAGCTCGAGCACGAGATCGTTTTCCTTGGCCTCGTACGGTTCCCAGCTGGGCTTGATGACCAGCCGTTCGCCTGCGCGGAAAGGCTTATAATACTTCTTCCAGTTTTCGGCCCAGTCCTGCTCATGCACGCTCTTGTGTTCCAATTCAAGACTGCCCAAATCAAACCCCATGTCGATGCGCGCAACCTCGCGCAGCTTCTCGCCCACCAGCAGCAGCGTTTCCTGCGCGCTGGCATCATCCTTGAAATACGCCTTGACGAGCACATCCTCGCTCATTCGCGCAAGCACTTCCTCGTCAATCATATCCCACATCCCGTCGGACTTTTTGCTCGAAGTCACATCGTAACGATCCTCAATCGAGGTGCCTACGGCTCCCGCGTTCATCAGCACCTCGCTGACGATGTCCGCGCCCATGGTCGTGGTATGCACGACCGCTTCCATCCAATCCATATCTGTACCTCTCTGCGGGCTGCTGCCCAAAACGTTTCCCGAGTCCGTCCCCCGGGGTATATCCATTGCGTAACGGCATCCATGAAACAGGAAAATGCCTGAATAAGATTCATTCTTACTCAGGCTGCTGAAATCCTTTATTTTTTGTCAAACTTCTCTTTAAAACGCTCGGCGTTTTCCTTGATATAGTTCTTGACCTGATCGCCGAAGCTCTTGCGGCGCTCATATTCGCGTCCGTTGAGCGAATCCTCAAACTGGCGCAAAAGCTCCTTCTGCTTCTCGCCCAGATGTTTGGGCACCTCCACGTGAACCGTAAAGTACAGATCGCCCCGCGCCTGCGTGCGCATCTGCGTGACGCCCTGTCCCCGGACGCGGAAGGACGTTCCCTCCTGCGTACCCGCAGGGATGTTGTACTTCATCGTGCCTTCAAGAGTCGGCACATCAATATCCCCGCCAAGCGCCGCCTGCGTAAAGGAGATCGGCACATCGCAGTAAAGATCGTAACGGTCTCGCTTGAAGATCTTATGCGGACGCACCGTGCAGGTAATGTACAGATCGCCGGCAGGTCCGCCGTTGCGTCCGGGCTCGCCCTCGCCCGGAATGGTCTTAAAGTTCTGGCCGTCATCCACGCCCGCAGGCACATTCATGTTAACCGTACGCGTCACGCGGACAAAGCCGCTGCCGGAGCACTTGGTGCAGCGTTCCTTGATCGTCTTGCCCTTTCCGCCGCAGGTAGCGCAGGTACGCATGGTCTGCACCTGACCAAACGGCGAATTCATGGTCACGCGCTGCTGACCCGTTCCTCCGCAGGTCGGGCATGTCTGCGGCTGCGTGCCGGGCTTTGCGCCCGAGCCTGCGCAGGCGTCACAAACCGCATTGCGCTGGAATTTGAATTCCTTCTTGCAACCAAAGGCCGCCTCTTCAAAGGTCAGTGTCAGGTTGTATTGCAGGTCGCTGCCGCGCTGCGGCGCGTTCTGTCTCTGCGCACTACGTCCGCCGCCAAAGCCGCTGAACATATCAAAGATATCTTCAAAACCGCCAAAGCCGCCGTACCCCGCGCCCGCTCCGCCCATACGCGGATCCTCATGACCAAACTGATCATAACGCGCGCGCTTTTGGGGATCCGAGAGCACCTCATAAGCCTCGTTGATCTCCTTAAAGCGAGCCTCGGCCTCCTTGTCGTCCGGGTGAAGATCCGGGTGGCTGGCCTTGGCTGCCTTGCGGTACGCCTTTTTAATTTCATCATCAGAGGCGCTCTTGGCTACGCCCAGCACCTCGTAGTAGTCTCTTTTGTCTGCCACAGCAGTCACCGCCTATCTGTCGCTCATCTCAAACCGGCTCCGCGCCTGCCGACACGGCCAAAGAACTGAAGTCCTTTGGAACCTTCTCCGCCTATCTGCGAGGGGTTGCTGTTTCAAATGATTCTTGTTGGACTCAGATAACCGCGCGATGCCGCCGCCACAATGTGACGGCGGCCATGCGCTTTATTCAATGCTCATGCAAATCAGTGAACGTCATAGTCCGCATCGGCAGCACCGTCGGAGGTCGCATCCTGCGCCTGCTGATAACCGCCCTGCGCAGCATTCGGATCCTGAGCCTGCTGCTGCTGATAAATCTTGCCAAAGATCGCATAGACCTTCTGGGTGAACGCTTCCATGGCCGTCTTGATCTGCTCGGCGTCGTTGCTCTCGCGAACCTTCTTGAACTCAGCCAGCTCGCTTTCCACGGTCGCCTTATCCTCGCTGGAGAGCTTATCGCCCAGCTCACGCAGCTGCTTCTCGATTTCAAAGATCATGCTGTCGGCATGGTTGAGGGTCTCAACCTCCTCCTTGCGCTTCTTGTCCTCAGCTGCGTACTGCTCGGCTTCCTTGACGCGCTGATTGATCTCATCCTCGGAGAGGTTGGTGCTGGAGGTGATGGTAACCTTCTGCTCGTTGCCGGTGCCCAAATCCTTAGCGGACACATTCACAATGCCGTTGCGGTCAATGTTGAAGGTCACCTCGATCTGCGGCACGCCGCGCGGCGCAGCAGCAATGCCGGTGAGCTGGAAGCGGCCCAGGGTCTTGTTGCCCGCGGCCATCTCGCGCTCGCCCTGCAGGACGTGCACCTCAACGGAGGTCTGGCCGTCCGCGGCGGTGGAGAAGATCTGGCTCTTGGTGGTCGGGATGGTGGTGTTGCGGTCGATCAGGCGGGTGAACACGCCGCCCATGGTCTCAATGCCCAGGGACAGGGGCGTGACGTCCAGCAGAACGACGTCCTTGACCTCGCCGCCCAGCACGCCGCCCTGAATGGCCGCACCGATGGCAACGCACTCGTCGGGGTTGATGCCCTTGAAGGGCTCCTTGCCGGTGACGCGCTTGACAGCCGCCTGCACAGCAGGAATACGGGTCGAGCCACCCACCAGGATAATCTTGTTGATGTCGTTGTAGGTCAGGCCAGCATCCTTGAGCGCCTTTTCCATGGGCGTGATGGTCTCCTGCACCAGATCAGCGGTCAGCTCCTCGAACTTCGCACGGGTCAGCGTGACGTCCAGGTGCTTCGGGCCGGTCGCGTCGGCGGTGATGAAGGGCAGGTTGATGTTGGCCGTGGTCGTGCCGGACAGGTCAATCTTGGCCTTCTCGGCTTCCTGCTTCAGGCGCTGGCTGGCCGCACGATCCTTGCGCAGGTCGATGCCATTTTCCTTCTGGAACTGGTCAGCCACATAGTCGATGATGCGCTGGTCGAAGTCGTCGCCGCCCAGACGGGTGTTACCGTTGGTCGCCAGCACCTCGAACACGCCGTCGCCGATGTCCAGGATGGACACGTCGAACGTGCCG
>CAZACG010000138.1:0-4778 GCA_964483645.1 uncultured Oscillospiraceae bacterium
AATGGAGGCAGAGGCGCAAATCTTTGCCGGTTTATCCTACATGGGCTATCAGGGCGTAAGCGTGGTGTGCGGAACACAAATGGCGACGCTTTTTGTACCGGAGAAGATCGCCGCCAAAGAAAGTGAGCGTACAAGAATCTTGGATATGGCGGCAAATCAGCTCGGCGTTTCAGCACAGGAAATCAAGATTATTGCGCTTGAAGAGAAATGATCGATGTGCGGTATAAAAGATTTACACGGCAAAAATGATGGATTCGATTGTGCGCAGGGCAAAAATCTGTTATACTAGTGAATATCCATAGGGAGGTGTCTTTGAAAATGAACGAAAACATGACCATTGATATGGAGAAAGAACAGGAAAACGGTCAGATCACATATGCCAACGAGGTTATTGCGACCATTGTCAGCGTTGCTACGACCGAGGTGGAGGGCATTGCAGGCATCGCCGGTACCGGCTCTGTTTCCGGCATTCTCGCCAAGGGCAGGACGCCCCGCGGTGTGAAGGTCGATATGGCCGACGGTGATGTGAATGTTGATATCAGTGTGACCGTGGATTATGGCATGCCGATTCAAAAGGTGGGCCGCAGCGCGCAGGAGAATGTACGCAAATCCATCGAATCCATGACCGGTCTGCATGTGGAAAAGGTTGATCTTCACGTGGTTGGCGTGAGCTTTGAAAAGGAAAATCAGGAGCTTCAGCAGAGCCAGAGGCTGGCGATGACCTCCGAGGAAGAGGAGCGTCCGGCGATCGAGGAAACCGCAGCGCATGAGCAGCTTCCGCAGAGTGAGCCGGAGCAGACGGCTGACGACGCGCAAAGCGTTCAGGTCGCGGATGAGGAAGTCGAAGCGCAGACAGCCGAAGAGAACGAAGAGAACGAAGCGGAGTAAGCGTGTACGCACATAGAAGGAGGAGATACGCTTGAAGCATCCTGTCAGAGATCGAATTCTGATTCTGGTGTACGCTCTGTGTACCCTTTGCGTGGCTGCGGGCGTAGTTGCTTTGGCATTTGGAAAAATACCGTATGAACAAACGGCTCGGTTGCTTTCAGACGCCTTGAGCGTCATGACGGTCAAGAAACGGATCGTTTTGACTGCTGTCGCCGTCGTTCTTGCGCTGGCGTCGCTACTGCTCATCGGCGTGACGCTGCCCTCCAAGAAAAAACGTTCAAGTAGCTTTGCGATTCAGCAGAATGAGAACGGTATGGTTCGTATTTCACTCAAGGCGCTTGACTCGCTGGTGCAGAAATGTCTTGGGCAGCACGCGGAACTGAAGGTGGTTTCCTCCTCCCTGTACAGCGACGAGGAGAGTATTCGCGTGGATGTGCATATTTCGCTTCAAGCGGATATCAGCATGCCGTTGGCCATTTCCGCGCTGCAGAAGCAGATCAAGAAGTATTTGGAAGCCTGCTCCGGCGTGGTCGTGCAGGAGGTTCGCGTCTTTGTAGACGGAACGCTTCCTTCCGATACGGAAACGATGAATTCGCCCTTTGCCATCCCGCCGTCTATGCTGGGCTTTCAGGAGGCGCTTCCGGTTGGCAATCAGGACGCGCCCATGTCTGCCGAGGTGGCATCTGAGGATATGAACGCCGAGATTGAGCAGGCGGCGGATAATGAGTCCGCTTCCGATGGGGAGCTTTTCGAGGAGGAAGAACAGACTTCCGAGGAAGAGCTCACCTTCGATGAGACGCAGCCCGTGGATGACGAAATGTTATCTGACGAGCAGGGAGAAGTGGAATGATGGATAAGAAAACGTTTTTTTCGCAGATGCTTACTCCCGGTACGCTGCCCTGCACGCTTTTCGGAGCGATGATCGGTCTTGTGTTTGCAATCCTCTGCCTGACCATCGGCATTGGCAAAACGCTGTTGATTGGCGTTTTCTGCCTGATCGGCGCGTTTGTGGGCGGGGTAAAGGATAAGGCCGACTTTGTCCGAAAGATTGTGCTGTTCTTTCATCGAGACAGCAGCGACCGATACGAATGAAGGAAATCCGATTTACATCGGTGTAGCCGCTTGAAACGCTGAAAAGCGGAGCGTTAGCGGATATGCATTTGAGGATCATAAAGAACGGGGAGCAAAAGAAAGATGGCACGTCCTATTGCACGTGAGGCTGCTATGCAGCTGATTTTTGAACAACTCTTTGGCGGAGAAGGAGAAGCGCAGACCCTTGTGGATCTGATTGATTATGCGCCGGGCGAGAATGACAAAGCTTATATTGATGCGGTTGTCAGCGGCGTTCATGAGCATGCCGCGGAAATTGATCAGGAAATTTCCGCCTGTCTGCGAGGCTGGACGCTGGCGCGTCTTTCGCGCGTTGATCTTGCGATTCTGCGTCTATCCGTGTATGAGATGACCTACGGTAATGTCCCAGTGGCTGTCTCTATCAACGAAGCGGTTGAGTTGACGCGCAAGTATTCCTCCGAGCAGTCCTGCCCGTTTGTCAACGGCGTGCTCGGCACCATTTCAAGAAAGCTGGCGGCGAAGGTATGAGAGCCGTTCTTGGTATAGATACCAGTTGCTACACGACGTCTGCGGCGCTGGTAACACCGCAGGGAAAGCTGCTTGCCGCTTCACGCAGATTGCTTGAGGTTAAAACGGGAGAACGTGGGCTTCAGCAGTCCCAGGGCGTTTTTCAGCATGTGCGTAATTTGCCGCAGATGATTGAAAATGTGATGCGCGATGTGCCGGAGACGGAGATTTGCGCCGTATGCGCAAGCACTCGTCCGCGCCCGGCAGAGGAATCATATATGCCCGTATTCCGTGCGGGAGAAAGTCAGGCGCGCGCAGCTGCAGCATTGCTGCGCGTGCCTTTTTATCCTGTCAGCCATCAGGAGGGACATGTGCGGGCTGCGCTGGTGGATTCTGGCGTGGATGAAACTCAAACGTTTCTTGCGCTGCATCTGTCCGGAGGAACGACGGAAATGCTGCTTTGCGATCAGGGAAGGCTTACCCTGCTTGGCGGAAGCCTCGATCTGCATGCCGGGCAGCTGGTGGACAGAACCGGCGTGCGCATGGGTTTGCCCTTTCCTGCCGGGCCTTCGCTTGAAGCGCTGGCGCGCGAAGGACAAGCTAAGGCTTTGCTGGGTGTGTCGATCAAGGGTATGAGCTGCAATCTGTCCGGCGCAGAGAACAAGATCGTGCGCTGGCTTGACGAGGCTGCGATACCGCGCGAACAGATTGCTGCGGAGGTGTATGATTTCCTGTGCCGCACGATTCTGCGGATGATTGACACGGCCTGTGCGCAAACAGGGTGCCGTCAGGCACTGTTGGCGGGAGGCGTCGCATCCTCTGCGCTGCTGTGCGAGCTTCTTCTTAAGCGCGCCAAGAAGAAGGGCTTTTCATGCGGACTTCATTTTGCGAGAACGGAGCTTTCGGGCGATAATGCCGTTGGCGTGGCGCTCCTTGGCGCTCAGGCGTTCGCCAAGGAGTATGAGCAATAAAAGCGAGGGATGAACATGGCTGCAATCAAAATAGACGGAAAGTCGGTTTCGAATAAATGGAAAGAGCTTGCCGTCCAAAAGACGGCGGAATACAGGGCGCAGGGGATTGAGCCGCATCTGGCGGTGATTCTGGTCGGCGATGATCCAGCGAGCCAAGTGTATGTACGTAATAAGGAGAATGCCTGCAAAAAAGCGGGGATTCGCTCTACGATGATTCGTCTTGACGCGGATTGCAGCCAGCAGGAGCTTGAAGAGCAGGTGCAAAGGCTCAATGAGGATACGACTGTTCATGGTATTCTGGTACAGCTGCCTCTGCCGCGGCATCTTGACGAGGCCGCCGTGCTCCGAATGATTGACCCGGTCAAAGATGTGGATGGTTTCCATGCTATGAATGCAGGCAGATTGATGAGCGGTCAGCCGACCTTCGTGCCCTGCACGCCCTTGGGCGTTATGAAGCTGCTCGAGGAATATAACATCCCGACGAAGGGCAAAAATGCCGTTGTTATCGGACGCAGCAATATCGTCGGAAAACCTATGGCGCTGCTTCTGCTTGCAGCGGATGCAACGGTGACGGTCTGTCATTCACGGACACAGAATCTGGTGGATATTGTGCGTCAGGCGGATATCGTCGTGGCGGCGGTTGGCAAGCCGCGATTTGTCACGGCAGATATGGTGAAGCCCGGCGCGGTGGTGATTGACGTAGGCATCAATCGCATGGAAAACGGACTTGTGGGCGACGTTGATCCTGCGGTTGCACAGACGGCGGGCTATTTGACGCCCGTACCCGGCGGTGTCGGCCCGATGACCATCGCCATGCTGCTGCACAACACGCTTGAATCGGTGAGGCTGCATGGCAGGTAAATTGACGCTGACCGTATCCCAGCTCAACGAATATGTACGTCGTGTTTTGCAGCAGGATCCAATGCTGGCCCGCATTGATCTGAGGGGAGAAATCAGCAACCTGAAATTTCATCAGAGCGGCATGCTGTTTTTTACCCTAAAGGATGATCTGGCTTCGATAGCCTGCGCCATGTCGGCAGAATATGTAGATGCGATGCAGACAGAGCCCTTTGAAGGGATGCAGGCAATCATATCGGGAAGCATAGGTCTTTATGCGCGCGCAGGTAGGTATCAATTTTATGCGCAGGAGCTGCATCCGCAGGGGATGGGCGTGCTGTATGAACGGTTACTGGCGCTCAAAGAAAAGCTGGGCGCGGAAGGGCTGTTTGCCGCCGAGCAGAAGAGGCCGATTCCCTGTTATCCCGAAACCATCGGCGTGGTATCCTCGCCGACCGGCGCGGTGATTCATGATATTTTGCAGGTGTCGCTCAGGCGCAATCC
>CAZACG010000139.1:0-4749 GCA_964483645.1 uncultured Oscillospiraceae bacterium
GATCATTTGACTGCCTCCCGTTTGCGTTGAGCCTGCGCTTAACATTCTCACAGCACGTGAAAAGCATGCTGGCAAATGCGGCCTTATCGTCCATATGTGAAGGATATGATTGAAGAAATTCTCGCAAAAGAAAAGAGACGTCAGGATTCAAAAAGAGTATTCAAAAGAGACCGATGGGCGAATAAACAGCTTCGGGTATGACAAAGGCTTTCATTTCTTACCGTATAGGAAATTGCGCAAAGCTGCATGCTGCGAGTACGGAGCAGCATGCAGCTTCGGAAGAGGGACGTGCTTTCTTGACGTATACGAAATTGCATAAAGCAGCGAGAAAAGCCGTTTCAAAAAAGAGAACGCGCTTGCGTGAAATGACTTTCGTATTTCTGAGGACTCAGAAATACGAAACGGCTAATCTGCCAGCTTTTGGAGCGTCAGAAGAAACGCTTCGGGAATGGGCGCGGTGATTTCCATGCGTTTGCCTGTGATGGGATGATCAAATGCGAGGCTGTAAGCGTGGAGCATCAGCCTTGGAATGTGAACGGCTGTCTTGATATGGGGCGCATAGATTTTATCGCCCAGAAGCGGATGGCCGATCGACTGCATGTGTACGCGAATTTGATGGGTTCTTCCTGTCAACAGATGCACGTCGAGATATGTCGCGCCTTTTAAGCGTTCAATGACCGTCCATTCCGTCTGAGAAGGCTTTCCACCGGCGACGATAGCCATCTTTTTTCGATCAACAGGATGACGCGCTATCGGTGCGTCAATCAGACCGCTCTCCTGCGCAAAGCTCCCGAAGGCGACGGCACAATAGTGCTTTTCCATCGAACGCTGCTTAAATTGCTCGCTCATTGCAATATGCGCGCGGTCGTTTTTGGCAATTACGATCAGACCGGATGTATCCTTATCCAGGCGATGAACAATCCCGGGACGCATCTCTCCGCCGATCCCGGAAAGATCGTGGACATGATACAAAAGCGCATTGACCAGCGTTCTGTCTTCATTGCCCGCCGCAGGATGAACAACCATACCGCAGGGCTTATTGACGATGACGATATCGCTATCCTGATAGAGAATATCAAGCGGAATATTCTGAGGCTCAATGCCGACGGCGCGTATTTCCGGAATCAATAATTCGAGCCGCTGCCCGTTTTCAAGCTTTGCAGAGGGTTTGAATTCAAGCCGTCCGTCGATCTTGAGCGCGCCCTCTTGGATCAGAGCCGCGATTCTTGAGCGGGATAGCTCCGTATGCTTGGCCAGATAAGCGTCTGCTCTCTGTGATGCGGATTCCGGTGTGCAGGTCAATTCAAGAAGCTGATTCATGGATATTCCTCCGTATGATTGCTCTCCAAGCGGTTACATGCAAGCAGCATTAAAAGCGCGGCGCAGGCGCAGGTCGTCGCGATATCCGCAAGATTGAAAACCGGAAAGCGTATGAGAAGTAGACGGATGTAGTCCGTAACCCCGCCAAACAGCGCGCGGTCAATCCAGTTTCCTATGCCTCCGGCCAGCAGGATCATTGCCGCATACTGCGCTGCTCTTGTCAGATGAAGCAATTTGAACATCATCCAACACAGCAAAAGCATCAGAAGCAGTGAGACAAGCATCAAAAGCGTCGGATGATCCGAAAACAGGCTGAAAGCCGCGCCCGTATTGGTTACATGCGTAAACTCGATAATCCCCGGAATCTCGAAATACACGCTGCCCTCCGGCATGCGGCGAACCAAAGATTTGACGGCCTGATCCAAGCCGATGATTGAGATTGCTGACAGAATGACTCTTTTCATAGAAAATCCACTTCTAAAGATTTTTTTCAACGATGCGCACAATTTCCGCTAAGAAGCGTCCGATTACAGGCAGATTGGCCAGCGCCATATTGCGAAGTACATACAGCAGCAGCGCCCCAAGGACAGTGAAGCCGATTGAAAAGCCGATGCCGCGAATCATTCCGCCGAGAAAATGCATCAGAAGCTGTTTACGCCAGTTTTGAGCATAGCGAAGATAATCGTCAAGGCGAAGCTGCTCCATACGAAGTGTCAGTTCTTCAAGACGCTGTTTCAGCCGTTCGAGCTCCGATAACTGCATTGCGCATCCCTCCCGCCCCTATTCTGACGGGATAAAGAAAAACTATCCGCTGCGTGCAGATATAGAAAAAGGCAGGGTTTCCCCTGCCGAAAAAGACTTTTACAGCAGCTTTTTGAGCTGTTCCATGGAAGCTGCCTGCGCATCCACGATCTCTTTGAGGGAAGCGTAATAGGCAGAAGTCTGGTCACGAAGCGCGGAGAACTTTTCGGTCAGGTCAGCGATCTTTGCTTCGGCGTTGCCGCGAATGCCGGAGGCTTCCTCGTTCGCAGCATGAATGATCTCCTCGGCGCGCGCATCGGCAGCGGCGACGATTTCCTCGTATGCGCCCTTCGCCTTGGTGAGAACAAGTTCAAAGCTCTCGGCGGCATGACGATCCTGCGCGACGGGCTTTTCGGCGGCGGGCACAGCCTGAACAGGCGCAGAGCCCTTTGCGGCAAGCGCAGCCTTGGCCTGCTCAAGCTCGGCGGTCAAATTGGCAACCTGCTCCTTGAGCGCGTTGGTCTGCGCTTCGCGGTTTTCCATTTCTTCAAGGATTTCATCCAGGAACTGTTCGACCTCGTTGTTATCGTAGCCGTTCTTAACCACCTTAAACGCTTTATTGACAATCGTATCAAGGGTAATGGCCATGAAAAAAACTCCTTTCAAATATAAGTTTGTTATTCATACCGGAAAAAAGTAACACCAATGCGCTGCTTGCGCGTTGTTCCATGCTGCGAAACATAGCGAACCCGCCCCTTTCCTCTTACAGAGAGCAGAGCGCCTTCTTTGATCGGATAATCCGTTCGTTCACAGGGAAGATGATTCACTTTAACCAAGCCGGCGCGAATAATTTCGGACGCCTCGCTTCGCGAAAGGCGATAAGCTGCGGCTAAAACGGCGTCCAGACGCAGCGAACTGACGACGGCGGAAAAGCTGCTGCCTTTAGGCTCCGGCATGGGCGGAATCGGATCCAGCCGACTCAGACGCAAAGAAATCCTCCCTGCGCCCGTCATGGATTGCGCAATAAAATCAGCAGTATGATCAAGACAGAACAGAAATATCTCTTCATCCACAATGATCATATCGCCGATACAGTCTCTTGTCAAGCCCAGAGACATAAAAGCGCCGAGAAGATCCCGATGTGTTATCGAGGCGAAACGAGCGGGAAACCTTGCGTGCAGGCAAACGACCGGAAATTCATAGGTTTCGGGTTCTACGTCGGAGGTAAAAAAGCATCCCACAGTGCGCTCCGCGCTCTCATAGCCGCCAAAGGCGCTGAAACACACGCCGTATTCCCGCGCAATGAGTTCCGCCGAAGCGCGCTGCGCAGGATCAAGAAAACGGGTAAACTTGGAAAGTCCTTTGCTTGCGGTGAAGCGCGCGGCGTTTTCAAGCGTCCGTTGGGTGTCATCCTTAACCATCAATTAGGAGCGATAGCGCGCAGAAGCGCCGACATACATATCCGCTTCCACAACCTCGATATTCCGAGGCGCAAGCAGGTAGGAAAGATGCGCAACCTTCAGCATCCGTCCCTGAAGGGCAAACGCCGCACCGCTCAAAAGATCGACAACACGCGCGCAGTCCTTGGGATCAACGTTTTCCAGATTGAGCATGATGCTCTCGCCCTCCAGCAGATAGCGTATAATTTCACGGCATTCTTCAATCTGCCTGACGACGATGACGCGAACGCGGTGCGTATAAACCTCCTCCTGCTGCGCGGTGGAACGGGCGTTCATCCGTGAATCGTGGATGACGTTTCCGCGTTTGGTGGTCATGCGCACAGGCTCGTCCTCGTAGGCATCCTCTTCATCATCCGGAGGCTGTGTAGAGCGCGCGGAGGAATTTCTTCTGAAATTGTTTGAGAAAAAAGCGAAACGAGAAGCTTGAGATTCATCCTCTTCTTCCTCATCCTGATCCTGAATCTCGTTTTCGTCCATTTCCTCTTCGGAATCTTCGTCTTCGCTTTGGAAAAAACCGAGTTTTTTGAACGTATCCCAAACACTCATGCGTTTATTTCCTCCTTGAGAGTTCTAATTCAGTCTGATGATTGCGCGCGCCGAATATGGCTGAACCGATGCGCACAATCGTTGCGCCCTCTTGCGCGGCGAGCTCGTAATCGTCGGACATTCCCATGGAAAGCTCTTCGATTTGCGTACCGTTGATGGCTTCCTGCTTGAGCGATTCAAACAGACGGCGCATTTTGATAAAATACGGACGAAGCTCGTCTGCATCTTGAATATCAGGCATAACGGCCATCAGACCCTTCACCTTAAGCCCCGGAAGCGCAGACGTATATCTTGCAAACGCCAAAACGTCATCGGGATCTACGCCGCCCTTTTGCGCTTCGCGGCCGATATTGACCTGAAGAAGTACGGGCATTTGCAGACCGCGCTGCTGAGCGCGCCTGTCAATCTCTTGTGCAAGGCTTTCACGATCCAGCGACTGGATCATGCTCACCTGATCAATGATGTATTTGACTTTGTTGGATTGCAGCCGTCCGATTAAATCGATTCGAAAGGCGGCGTTAAGATGCGGCTTCTTTTCCAGTAATTCCTGCATGCGGTTTTCGCCAAGACGTACAAGGCCTTCTTCCAAGAGCGCATTGATGCGCTGCGCATCCACATTCTTGCTCACGGCGACAATCTGCGGTACGCTTCTCCACCGTTCCAGCGCCGCCTTCTCAAGCTT
>CAZACG010000140.1:0-4735 GCA_964483645.1 uncultured Oscillospiraceae bacterium
CCCCATATTCGCTTCGCGCTTATGGATCGTTTTGATCCAAAAACAGTATCAATCCGTTCAATACGCCCTTTTCTGCGCAACAAAAAACGCTTCACGATTTCTCGCAAAGCGTCTTGATGCATATTCAGTTTTCGTCATGCGCCTTTTCAGGCGTTACATTCTTGAGTTTAAAGCCCAATGCATCGCACGACACAAGATCGTATCGCACGCCCTCATACAGGCCCACAAATCCTCTTTGCACGCTGGCCCCATGCAGATGCCCATATACGCAGCGTACCACGCCATAATCGCTGAGCAGCTTCGTAAACACCGTCCCCGAGCGCAGGCTTTCCGGCAAAAGCGGCGGATAATGCATCATTGCAAAGATCGGGCGCCCATTTGCGATTCGCACAGCGGCTTCCAGCGACATTTCCAGCCTCATCGCCTCGCGCTTATAGAGCTTTTCATCCTGCGCAGATGCGCCGTTATTCGGTGGAATCATCCAGCCCCGCGTGCCACAGAAGACATACTCGCCTGCGTCATGCGCGTCATTTTGCACGGCGTACATTCCATCAGGCAGATTGCTGCGCAGCTGCGTCAGCGAAGACCACCAGTAGTCATGATTGCCGCGCAGGATCAACTTTTGCCCCGGTAGCTGCGCGATCCTTCGCAGATCCTCCAGCGCAGGCGACAGCTGCATCGCCCATGAAATATCTCCGGGGATCAGCACAATATCCTTCTCGTCCACTCGCGCGCGCCAATCCTCGCCAATGCGTTCAAAGTGATTCTCCCAATGAGAGCCAAAGATGTCCATCGGCTTTTTGTCGCCGCCCGGCAGATGCAAGTCGCCGATTGCAAATACGCTCACATCTTCACCTCACAGCAATCATTCGTCCTCTTCCGCATCCTCGTCCATTTCGGCTTCCTTGCTCTTCTCCTCTTCAAGAGAAAGCTGCTCGCCGAGCTCGGACTGCATCTCCTCCGGCATCGTCTCAAGCTCAATTTCTTCCATCTCCGAAACGTCCTCCATCTCAAGAGAAACGTCCGTCGTCTCCGGCTCCTCCATGGAGCTATCGTGTCCACCCTGCTGCTGGGTCATCTCGCGATAACACATCTGACAGACATCCTTGCCCGGCATCACGGGATTCTCGTTGCACACCGAACAAAGCTCGAAGGGATCCTCTCTCGCCTCGCCCTTCATCTCTCTTTTGCAGACAGAGCAGTACTGTTCTTCCTCGCGAATGTAATTGAGCTCACACCGCGGACATTTGATAAAGCCCATTGGCCATCCTCCTGATATACGTTTATTTCCATGGCAGCACCCTGCCAAATATGTTGCAGCGTCAGGGAATTCACGCTAAACTGCACTGGAAGCCCAATCGGGGTTAACACAACCAAGGATAAACAAGGAGGTTTACCCATGAAACTCACAAAACTCGCCTCTATGGCGGCATGCACGCTTCTCTTAGCGCTCGGGATGCCAACAATTCCAGTCCGCGCGGCTGACTCTTCCGCTTTCGTGGCACATTATACAACAGCTTCCCTATCTGCGCAAGAGCAGAACGCAGGAAATCTGCTGAATTTGGATCGTGCGCGCTACAACCTTCCCGCGCTCGTCATCGACCCGGAGCTCAGCCGCATCGCACGCCTCAAATCGCAGGATATGCGCGAGAATCAGTATTTCGCGCACACCTCTCCCACATACGGAGACGTGCGCCAGATGCTCGACACTTTCGGCTACTCCTACAGCGCGGCCGGAGAGAACATTGCCCATCACGCCACCGTGGAAAAATCTCAGGCAGCGTTTCTTTCCTCCCCGGGACATCGAAGCAATATCATGAGCAAAGCCTATACCAAGGTTGGCATTGGCGTGGTCACGGATGCAAAGGGCTACGTCTACGTCACTCAGATCTACTGTCGCTGATTTTCCCGACAAATGCTTTGCGTTGATACGCGTATTTCACACTTGCCGATGAGCGAACGATCGAAGGATTCCTTGACATGGCGCAGCGCGCCATAGATGCGCCTCTCTCCTGCCGGAAGCACGGCAGCTTCCAGCGGCGTCAGCGCCGGAGTCAAAACGGCGTCCTCACCCATAAGTATCCAAGTGAATCGCTTCATCACAAATCCCTCCCGCCTCATCCTATGAGCGAGAGGGATTTGTGTTTCTCCTTGATGGCAGAATACTCTGTGCTTTGCTAGCATCCATTTTTACCTGATTGAGACGCTTCTTCTTTTTCGGCGCGCGTCACACAAACTGTTTCAACGGCCCGGTTCGGCAAAAAACTTCCAATAACCGCCCCGGACCACTCAAAAGAAATAACGAATAAACAAACGCTTACGCCCTCTGCCGTTCTAGCAGCGCAAGCATCAGCCGTTCCAACGCGGCTTCTTCTTGAATCGCGCCGCGCTTGATATCATAATCCGCGCACACACACAGCTCCACACATTCTTTCATTTGCCGATACGTTCTTTTTCCAGTCTGTTTAAGCAGCTTGCCCACGGCAAACGGCGGTACGCCAAGCAGCTTGGCCATCTGCGCCTGTGAAATGCGTTCATCACGCATGGCGCACAAATGCATCAGCTGTCTGTAATGTCTGGTAATCATCGCCAGAATACCGATACGCGCTTCCCCGGCGGCCAGAAGCACATTCAGAAGCGAAAACGCCTCCTGCGCGCGCCCCTCCGAGATCGCATCCGCCATCACAAAAACGGTGCTCTCCGCAGTACGCGTAGCAATGGCTTCAATATCCGCCGTGTCAATGCTCTCACGCTCCTCTGCATACGCAGCCAGCTTGGCGATTTCGCCCGAGAGCAGCGTTAAATCCCGACCGCTGGTAAAGGCCAGCAGTTCGCACGCCGCACGCTCCATCCGCTTTCCACACGGACGTAGCGTCTGATTCATCCATTTATACAGATGCGCATCGTCAAGCGCATCAAAGGAGACCGCTCCGGGCAGCTTCGTCAGCGTAGCGGGCAGCTTCTTGCGCTTGTCTATACTCCCGCTCATCTCAAAGACGAGACAGGTTGTGCTCGGAATTCGAGACAGATAATCGTTCAGCAGCGCACTGTCCTGCGCCTCATCCCGCGCCTTGCCCGCCATCAGCAGCGGACAGTCCTTGACGATGATCAAGCGATAATCGCTCATCATCGGCATGGTCTCACAGCTTTCGATGATTTGCTGCGCTCCGACGTCGGAAAGCACGGTGCGGTTAAGCTCCTCAAGTCCCGGCATAAGCGTCTTCTTCTCCAACGCAGCCAACGCGCTTTTTCGAATATAGGCTTCAGGCCCATAAAACAGATAGACGTTTCGCACCGTTCCCGCTTTCAGCTCATCAAAAAACGCCCATTGATCCATCGCTATTTCACCACCATTCCGGGATTGCGCACAAGACTGCCCCGCATTTCCAAACCGCCGGCAAGCGTTTGCCGCTGCTCTCCGTCAAAGAAGAAGCGCACGCTCTGCTGTCTTTTGCCCTCGGTAAGCGTATTGACCATCGCATAGACTGCCGCGCGCTCCTGTTCTGCGGACAAATCGGAAAGCGCGTCTGCAAACCCGTCCGAAAGATGAACCAGTATATCCTTTTCTCCTATGCTCACGGCCAAAATGTCCTCTTCGCTCAACGCGTCGCCGAGCAATCCCGTCTGCTGCAAAAGGCGAATCTGCGCCCAAAGCCTTTGTCTGAGTGAATTTCTGCTTTCCTGCGCAGTCGTCCGTTGGACGCCTACCAACTTGCCACTTTCCTCCGGCGCATAGAGCGTACAGGGCGCGCCGACATACCGCGCAAAATCCTCGCGCGTTGCCAATGTCTGAGCAAAGACCAGATCGATTCCATCCGGCGTCTGATGGGCGTTCAGTCCTTCAATCCGCTCTCTGCCCACGCTCACCTGTAATCCCTCTACCCCCGGCACAAAGCCCATCAGCGTATCGGTCAGCGCGGCGATATAGATGCCCAGCGTCAGCCCCTGCTCCTCAAGCGCGTCAAGCAGCGCATCGTCCATCTGCAATTCAATCGCCCTGTATGCGCCGTCCGCCGTGCGCACGATATCCGGCATTTCCATGATATATTCCAGCGGAGCAGGCACCTCGGCGCAGGCCAGATTGCTCGAGGCTCCCTTTCCAAATTCCTCAAGAAGGGTATACAGACATTCAATCGGTTCGGTCTTCTCAAGCGCCAGCGAGCGCACTTCGGCCAGCAACATTCCATCCCCCGTGGGAAAATACATCGTCGCCGCACGGCTCACGCTGGCTCCCTGCTGGCGCAGTTCATCCAGTCGCGCATACTGCGCGCCCACATCGTGATCACTGATGCGTGAGAGCGTGCCAACAGGCATTGACGCGCCCAGATCAAAACCCTCCTCACGACCGCCAATGAGTACATTGACATACGAGATATCGGAAAACTCCGTCAGCGTATTGGTCACAGCCTGCCGAACCGCATAGATCTGCTCCTGCGGCAGCTCGCGCATGCGCGCGGGCAAATCCACCGTCGCCACGCTTCCCGAGCACTCAAAAAGTCCTTCTCCCGCCGCTTCCGTCTTCTGCGGCCAATACACGCCCCTCTCGTCCGCCTGCGGACCGCTAAGCAGCGCGCGCAACGCAGCTTCCGCCGTACTCATACCATTCTCCACGACAATGCTTCGCGTAGTCGGCATAAGCGTCGTCCCCTGCGCGTCAAGGAAATAGAGCGTGACCCTATGCTCCTCCTGCGCATATGCATCCTGCTGCGGCGGCTGCGCGCCGGGCTCAATGGCG
>CAZACG010000141.1:0-4700 GCA_964483645.1 uncultured Oscillospiraceae bacterium
ACCCCCTCATGAATGAGGGGGCAGGGGGAGCTGAAGCGGCGTAGCCGCTTTTTTACCGTATAGGAAATTACGCAAAGTCGCGTGCAGCAAGTACAAAGCAGCGTCATGCTGGACACTGCTTCGGAAAAGGAACGCGTCTGCGGATATTGCAATTTGGCCTTGTTTGCAGTATCATGTGATTGTTTCGCTTTGTGAACCGCAGGATCGAAGGGAAGGATTTGAATGGATATCAAGCAGGAAGCGCTTAAAAAGCACTATGAATGGAAGGGCAAGCTGGAAATTGCCGCCCGCGCCCATGTGACCAACAGCGAGGAGCTTTCCCTTGCGTATACGCCGGGCGTGGCCGAACCGTGCTTGGCGATTCGCGACGATTATGATAAAAGTTTTGAATTGACACGCCGCGCCAATATGGTCGCCGTCATCACGGACGGCACGGCGATCCTCGGCTTGGGCGATATCGGCCCGGAGGCCGGTATGCCCGTTATGGAGGGCAAGTGTGTGCTTTTTAAGGAGTTTGCGGGCGTGGATGCGTTCCCGCTATGCATCCGCAGCAAGGATGTGGACGAGCTCGTGCGCACCATTTACCTGATCTCCGGCAGCTTCGGCGGCATCAATCTGGAGGATATCGCCGCGCCGCGCTGCTTTGAGGTGGAAAGAAGGCTCAAGGAACTGTGCGATATCCCGGTTTTCCATGATGATCAGCATGGTACGGCGGTGGTCGTGGCGGCGGCGCTGCTCAATGCGCTCAAGGTCGTGAACAAGGAAATCGAGCATGTGCGCGTGGTCATCAACGGCGCGGGCAGCGCGGGCGTGGCCATTGGCAAGCATCTGCTCCATCTGGGCGTCAGGGATCTGGTCATGGTCGACCGCTTTGGCATCCTCTGCGAGGGCATGGAGGGGCTCAACGCCGCGCATGAGGAGATGAGCCGTATCACCAATCCGCGCCATATTACGGGCGATCTGGCGCAGGCCATGCGCGGAGCGGACGTGTTCATTGGCGTGAGTGCGCCGGGCGTGGTCACCAAGGAGATGGTTGCCTCCATGGCCGAGGGCGCATGTGTGTTCCCGATGGCGAATCCCGTGCCGGAAATTTTCCCGCAGGAGGCGCTTGAGGCGGGCGCGGCAGTGGTTGGAAGCGGACGCAGCGACTTTGCCAACCAGATCAACAATGTGCTCGCTTTTCCGGGCATCTTCCGCGGCGCGCTCGATGTGCGCGCAAGCGATATCAATGAGGAGATGAAGATGGCCGCCAGCTATGCGATTGCCTCTCTGGTTTCCGAGCAGGAGCTGTCCGCCGATTATATCATCCCCAAGGCGTTTGACAGGCGCGTTGGCCCGGCAGTTGCGGAGGCTGTCGCCGAGGCGGCGAGAAGGAGCGGCGTGGCGAGGGCGTAAGCGGAAAGTCCGAACGAAACAGCAAAAAATGCCCTGCGCGCCGACGTGTTCGATCTCGCTGACCTTTTTGCTGTGAATCCTTGTATTATCAGATAAAATGGTGTACAATATACAGTCGGAATGCTATGTTCCGACTGTTTTTTGCTGTATGGGAAATTGCGCAAAGCATCGTGCAGCGAGCATGAAGCAGCTATACGATCAAGAGCTGCTTCGGAAGTGGGAACCTGAAAAGGAGCGATGATGATGACAAGGATTGATATTTTTTCCGGCTTCCTCGGCGCGGGCAAGACTACGCTGATTAAGAAGCTGCTCAAGGAAGCGCTGGCGGGCGAGAAGGTCGTTCTGATTGAGAATGAATTCGGCGAGATCGGCATTGACGGCGGCTTCATGAAGGAGGCGGGCGTCGAGGTGACCGAGATGAACTCCGGCTGTATCTGCTGCAGCCTTGTGGGCGATTTCGGCGAGGCGCTCAAAAAGGTGATTGATCAGTATCACCCTGACCGCATCCTCATCGAGCCGAGCGGCGTTGGCAAGCTTTCCGACGTCATCCGTGCCGTGGAGGGCGTTGAAAAGGATATCCCGGAAGCCTGCATGGGCAGCTTTGTAACGGTAGCGGACGCGATGAAGTGCCGTATGTACGTCAAGAACTTTGGCGAGTTCTTCCTCAATCAGATTGAATACGCGGGCACCATTCTGCTCTCGCGCACCAAGAAGCTCAGCAATGAGAAGCTGGAGGCTGCCGTAGCCCTGCTGCGTGAGCATAACGGGAAGGCGCGCATCATCACGACCCCGTGGGAGGATCTGACCGGCGCGCAGATTCTTTCGGCGATGGAGGATGATCACAATCTGGCGCAGGAGATGCTGGAGATTGTCATGCATGAGCATCACCATGAGCATGACGAGGACTGCGACTGCGGCTGCCATGACCATGAGCATCATGACCACGATCATGAACATCATGATCATGACCACCATGATCACGATCATGAGCATCACGATCATGACCACGAGCACCACTACGACGAGCATGGCGTGTGCTCCTGCGGGCACCATCATGAGCATGGGCATCATCATGCCGACGAGGTGTTTACCTCTTGGGGCGTAGAAACCGCGCATGCGTTCGGTGAGGAAGAACTGGCGCAGATGCTCTCCGCGCTCGACGAGGAGACCTACGGCGTTATCCTGCGCGCCAAGGGCATTGTTCCCTGTAAGGACGGCGGCTGGATTCATTTTGACTATACGCCGGGCGAGCAGAATATTCGCAAGGGCGCGGCGGATTACACCGGCCGCCTGTGCGTGATTGGCAGCAAGCTCGACGAGAAGGGCCTTGTCGCCCTCTTCGGCGTGTAATGATTCGTTTGAAAGATTGAAATCGGAGGAATACCATGGCAATTCCGGTTTATATGTTTGCAGGCTTTCTTGAAAGCGGCAAAACCTCCTTTATCGCCAGCGTGCTCGGGGATCCGGGCTTTACCAGCGATGAGAATACGCTGATCATCCAGTGTGAGGAGGGCGTGGAGGAATTCGATCCTGCGTTTCTGGCCAAGAACCATACCGTGCTTGAGTGTATCGAGGACGAGGAAGAGTATAACGGAGAAACGCTGCGCGCGTTTGTGCGCAAGCATCATCCCGACCGCGTGATCATCGAGATGAACGGCATGTGGGATCTGGATGCAGCCATTGAGCGCACGCCCAAGGTGATGGAGATTTTCCAGATTATCACTACCGTCAATGCCGAGTCCTTTGAGCTTTATGCGCTGAACATGGGTCAGCGCATGCTTCAGCATATCTCGCAGGCGGATATGGTCGTCTTTAACCGCGCTACAGAGGAAACCCGCCAGCTGATTCGCGACCGCAACGTGCGCTCCATGAATCCGCAGGCGTCGCTTTACTTTGAAAACGAGGACGGCACCAGCGAGGATTATGGCGAGGGTATGCCTCCGCCCTATGATATGGACGCGCCGATTATCGAAATTGAGGATCAGCACTTTGGCATCTTCTATCTGGACGCCTCCGAAAACCCGGAGAATTATGACGGAAAGACGGTGCGCTTCAAGGGCTATATTTATCGCGGACGCAATATCGATAAGGACGAGTTTGTTCCCGGCCGTATGGGTATGGTCTGCTGCGCGGAGGATATTCGCTTTATTGGCTTTATCGCCAAGGCGAACGGTCTGCCGCTGCCGGAGGCCAAAACGTGGCGGACGGTCACGGCGCGCGTTTGTGTTCAGGAGCGCAAGCAGTATAAGGGCGTCGGCCCCGTGCTCTATGTGCAGTCGCTTGAACCTGCGCAGGAGCCGGAGGAAGAGGTTGTCAGCTTCAATTGAGCATAATTGACTGTTCGGCGCGAAGCGGAGGAAAAGCCTTTGCGCGAGTTTAAATGCGCCGGGCGCTTCCGATCCAAAGCCTGAACGCAGGGGAAACCAAGTCGTGGCTTGCGTTCGGGCAAGCTTCGACCGAAACGGTCAATTGACGGAGGAATGAAGTTTTGTCTAAACAGGACGAAAACAGAATCGTTGCCAGCAATCTGGTTTACGCGTATCCCGATGCTGTGCAAAACGCCGTGGACGGCGTGTCCATGCGCGTGAAGAAGGGCGAGTTTCTGGCGATTTTAGGGCATAACGGCAGCGGAAAATCCACGCTGGCCAAGCTTTTCAACGCCTTGTATGTGCCTACGGAGGGAACAGTCTGGGTTTGCTCGATGGATACGAAGGAGGATGAGCTCGTCTTCCGGATTCGCCAGCATGCGGGCATGGTCTTTCAGAATCCCGACAACCAGATTGTGGCGACGGTCGTTGAGGAGGATGTGGCTTTCGGCCTTGAAAACAACGGCGTTCCGCCGCAGGAGATTCGTGTGCGCGTTGACGATGCATTACGCGCGGTCAACATGAGCCCATACGCGAAAAAAGCGCCGCATATGCTCTCCGGAGGTCAGAAGCAGCGGGTGGCGATTGCAGGCGTGCTGGCGATGAAGCCGGACGTGATCATTTTGGATGAATCTACCGCCATGCTTGATCCGAGCGGCCGCAAGGAAGTCATGAGCACCGTGCACCGCCTCAACCGCGAGGAGGGCATTTCCGTGGTCATCATCACGCATTATATGAGCGAGGCGGCCACGGCGGATTACCTGATTGTCATGGACGAGGGCAAGATTGCTATGACCGGAACGCCCCGGGATGTTTTCCGTCAGGTGGAAAAGGTGCGCGCGCTGGGGCTTGACGTCCCGCCGATGACGGATCTGGCGCGCATGCTGCGCGCGGATGGCGTGGATATGCGAGCCGACGTGCTGACGGTGGACGAAATGG
>CAZACG010000142.1:0-4673 GCA_964483645.1 uncultured Oscillospiraceae bacterium
CCTCGTCCTTGGTTTTAAGATGGAGCATAGCCTCCGCCAGCTCGTCCATGAGCTCAGCATGCATCGTTTCGTTCATTCTCTGCGACCTCCATGCAGCATCGTTCCATCGGTGATCAAGATTAATTGGATTATACCACAATTCAGGCCATAAAAAAAGGTGAAGCAGAAAGAATCTGCTTCATCATTTTTATTTTCAGCATATATGAAACTGCGCAAAGCTACTTCATGAGGGAAACTGCTGTGAAAGAGGGGCGCGCACTGCGCGCTTTGCAGCAAGGAATAAGCTGTTGTGCAAAGTGACGAGCAGCGAGCACAAAGCGCGTCATGACGGAAGCTGCTTCGGAAGAGGGGGCGCACACTGCGCGCTTTCTTGGCTATAGACGCCTATCGTATGCGCATGAATGCCGTTTTCCATCTCCTGCTGTTCGCCGAGCAGTTCAAGATGCCCCACCGATACCTCATAGGCTGTCTTCTCCACCACTGTGCCATCCGGCATTTGCTTTTGATAGGCGCGCGATTGCAAACGGCCTGTCAGCGTGATCTTTTCCCCCACGCTGAGCTTAGAGGCAAAGCGCGCGCTGCGTCCCCATGTAATGCAGGGAATGTAATCACTTTTTCCGTAAGCTCTGTTTACGGCAAGCATCATATCGGCAATTTCACGGCCAAAGGGCGTCGTCCTGTAGGCGGGGGCCTTGCAGAGCGTGCCTGTGAGCTGAATCTGATTGGGATTTTCGCGTTCATCCGGCTCCACGATCTTCTGGGCAAACGCCGTAATCAGCAAGCGTCCGGCTCCCTCGATGATTTTGTTATAGGAACGCACCTGACCCTGGATGGCCAACGCGTCGCCCTCGCGCAGCATTGCGCCGTCGAGCAGCCGCTCTGAAAGCGTCACCGGAAGCAGATCCTGCGCGCCGGACAGGCGCGGCACGCCGAGCGTCAGATAGTAAAACTTTTCGCCGAATGCCTCGTGTCCAACGCCGGGTGTTCCGACCACAGTACCGGACAGATGCAGTGTGTTGATGACGTTTTCCATTGTACGTCCTCCTATTCCATGTCAATGGTTTTCTTTTTGAATATCCGTCTGCGGCGCCGAAGTTGAGACCGTCTGCGTCTCAGGCGCCGGGGTGCGCAGATGCTGCTTGCCCGCATGGTCTATCCATGTGTCGCCGGATAGCAGGATCTGCGATATCGGCACTATTTTGTAGCCTTGCTGTGTGTAATATTCAAGAATTCGCGGAAGCGCTTCAAGAATGTATTTGGAGTCGTTATGGAAAAGCACGATATCTCCGGGATGAACCTCCTTGGTGCATTGCCTGATCATGTTTTCCGTTCCCAAGTTTTTCCAGTCCAGAGAATCGACGTTCCATTGCACGCATTCGTAACCTTCCTCGCGGCTTACACGAACAACCGCATTGTTGTATTCGCCGTATGGCGGTCTGAACAGCGTAGTAGGCTTTCCCGTAATAGCTTCTACCATATCGCTGGTCTTGCGCAGTTCTTCGCGAATCTGCGCCTCGGATAGCTGGGACATATGCGGATGGGTCGCGGAATGATTGCCGATTTCGTGTCCTCTTGCAACCAACTCGGCAACCAGATCAGGATGCTTTTCCACCCAGAAACCTACAAGAAAGAAGGTTGTCTTCACATCGTACTGATCCAGAATATTGAGAATGCCTTCCGTATTGGCGCGTCCCCATGCCGCATCAAAGCTGATAGAGAGCACCTTTTCTTCGGTATCTACGTTATATACCGGCAATTCGCGCGTCGTTGCCGCCGCCATCAGCGTTGGCGTGCCTGTCATAGTGACATAGGCCAGAGCAAGCGCTGCAAGCCCTGCGACCGGCACAAGCCGTTTGACTGCGGCCATATCGAAGCGCTTTAAGTTCATCTGCGCATCGCCTCCACGATTTCATTCGAAGATGTTATATGTGGAAAGCCTCATATTTAGAACTCAATGATTAGACGCATGAGATGCCCTTTTTCTTGCATTCATGGAAATGTTTCACATTTTTGCCTTATTGCTCTTGGTCGGCACATGCCCCCGACACATTTGACTGCGTCTGAATCATTTGTTATAATGAGAAAACTAAAACAAAGGAGAGATGAAGATGAACAAGCAGTTTGTTCATCTTCATCTCTCCGCATCTTGAACATCTTTTTCATAATTCTCCAATCGAGCAGCCGTATATACAACCGGATCCTCTGCTTCGCCGCCAGCATAACCCTTTGACAGCATGTCTTTAGCTTCGTCAACCGACTGTTTGTTTACCGTCTCTCCGGTTTTCCCATACTCGCCTTTATATTGCTTGAAGAGCGTATTAAGTGCCTCTATTGCTGCTTTTTGTTTGAACAATTCCTATACGTCAAAAAGAGCGCAGAACCGGAAAAAGATTTTCCGGACTCTGTGCTCTTTTGATAATTGAAAATGCAAGCTGTTTGATAGAGTACTGCTCCCAAATCTGTAACGATACACTTCTGACTGTCTTTCGGGAATGGCTTCGCTATAAAAAGCGTTGCTCTGCCGCCAAAACCCGCCAAGGGGCTTCGCCCCTTATCTTTTATTCGCTTCGCGCGTATAGATCATTTTGATTTGAGAACAGTATAAACAGCAGCTTTTTATGCTTGCTTATTCTGCGGAGACGCTCGCACTGACCAGCACGTCGTCAAGCAATACGCTGACCAGCATTTCGCCCTTGGCGCTGCGACGATCGACAGCAATTTCGTCGATGCTCATGGATGTGACATGCCCCATCTTCTGACGGAAGATCACCTGTTTGGCATGGTTGACGCACAGGCAGACGGCCAACGTCAAGCCAATCGCGCCGTTTTTGGTAATGGGCATCAGCTTTTGTCCCTTGCCGGCTCTCCCCTGACGCTCGATATCGTCCGCAAGCATGCGCTTACCAAAGCCCCGCTCTGTCGCTACCAGCAGCATGTCGCCATTCTGCGGCAGCTCAAACCAGCAAACAGCGTCGCCATCGTCAAGCGTTATGCCCTTCACGCCTGCCGTCGCGCGACCGGTGGGCGATACGGTATTGAGCTTAAAGCGGATTCCCATGCCGTTTCGGGTCACCAACAGCAAATCGCCATTGTCCTCCGGCTGCAGCTGCGCCATGCCGATGAGCTCGTCGTCGTTCTTGAGATTGATCGCTGCAAACCTTGAGCGGCGGATGGCGTATTCCGAAGCGGCCGTGCGCTTGACCAGACCATGCTTGGTCATAAATAGCAGGTCGCCCTTCTTGCTCATCTCCTCCGTGCGCGTGCAGATCATCGCCACGGCATGCTCCCCGTCGGCCAGTCCAGCAATCAGACCGGTCAGCAGGCTGCCGCGCTCCTTAAGACGCATGGTTTCCGGAATCTTACCGACATCCAGCATGAAGCAGTTGCCCAGATTCGTGAAGATATAGAGCGAGCTGTCCGTCATGGTTTGGATAATCTCCTCAACCTCCTCCTGCACGCCGGGCTGAACAAGGTACTTGTCCACCATGCGCGGACTCATGCGGCGCAGCTGACCGTCATGCAGCCGCAAAATAGCGGTATCCTCTGCAACTGGTTTGCTCTCCACAACAGGCAGTGTGGAGGAATCATCCTCGATGAGCTCTGTACGGCGCTCGTCGCCAAAGTGCTCACGAATCTCTGCCATTTCTGTGCGAATAACGCCAATGAGCTTTTTTTCGCTCTTGAGAATGCCCTCAAGGCGCGAAATGGTCTTCAAAATCGCTTCATATTCCTTGCGAAGCGCTTCGATTTCAAGTCCCGTGAGGCGCTGTAGCCGCATGTCAAGAATAGCTTGCGCTTGAATATCGGAGAGGCCGAAGCGGTTCATCAGCTGCTCCTTAGCCTCCTTAGGATTCTTGCTCTTACGGATGAGCGCGATGACCTCGTCAAGATGATTGACGGCGACCATCAGTCCGGCAAGAATGTGCTCGCGTGCTCTGGCCTGTTCAAGCTCATACTTGGTGCGCCGGGTGACGACGCGCTTTTGATGGTCGATATAATAGCTGAGCATCGCCTTGACGCCCATCTGCATCGGCCGTCCCTCGGCGATAGCGACCATGTTGACGCCGAAGGTCACCTGCAAGTCGGAGTACTTGTAAAGCACAGAGAGGATCTGCATGGGATCCACGTCGCGCTTGAGCTCGATCACCGCGCGCAGTCCCGTTCGGTCGGATTCGTCGCGGATATCATAAATCCCGCCAAGCAGGGACTTCTTTTCCTCGCTGAGCTTGAGGATTTTCTCAAGCATCGCGGCCTTTGGAACCTGATAGGGCACCTCGGTGATGACAATGAGCTTGCGTCCCGCGCTACCGTCCTCGATATGCACCTTTGCGCGCACAGTCAGCTTGCCGCGCCCGGTTTCATAGGCTCGAAGGATCTCCTCGTTATTGATCAGCCTGCCGCCTGTCGGAAAATCCGGCGCGGGCATAACCTGCATGAGCTCCCGCAGCGTTGCATCCGGCTTGTCCATCAGCAGAATGGCTGCGTTGATGGCCTCCTTCAGGTTGTGCGGCGGGATGTTGGTCGCCAGTCCTACGGCAATGCCGGATGCGCCATTGACCAGAAGGTTCGGATAGCGCGCCGGGAGCATATCCGGTTCCTTGAGCGAATCGTCAAAGTTAAAGCTGAAGGGAACGGTGTCCTTGTCGATGTCCCGCAGCATTTCAAGCGCAAGG
>CAZACG010000143.1:0-4653 GCA_964483645.1 uncultured Oscillospiraceae bacterium
GCCCCTGAGACGATAGAGCGTTGCGCCGTATTGCTTTCGGCAAAACGCATCCACAAACCAGTCGATTTCCTTTTCTGCATCATACTGCACGTAAGCGTAGCGCTCGCCGTTTATCGTTTTGCCCTTCATGTTGGAGTCCGTCCAGCGGACGGTGTCGGTCTCGAGGTTATAGTCGCCGGAGAAAATCATGCTGTGCGCGCCGATGCCGTAGTAATAATTGGCTGCCATCTGGAAATAATCGCCGCGCTTGGCCTGCATGAGAAATTCGCGGGCGAGTTGGCGATTTTCCTCTTTGGAAAGGCTCTCGTCGTAACGGAAGGACGCGGCGACATAGAAGGGATTGCCGTCCTGCGCGGACACGTCTTGCCACTCTACGCCGTAAACGTAAGGCGCGCAGTCCGCTTTTTTCTGGTTGTTGGGGATCACCAGCTCTGCCTGCGGAAACTCGGCTATGCGGAAATCTGCGCAATTCTCGCGAAAGAGATGCACGGTAAAGTTTTTGCAGATGTAAATGTCTCCGGAATAGTGCGCGCGCCGCGCCTTGCCGTTTGTTTCCTCATAAAGCTGATTAGCGAGCGTGAGAATGCGGTTGATGAAGTCTTCTCGTGCAGGAGAAGAGACGTCGTCCTCCTCAAAACTCTGAGCCTGCTGCGCGGAGAGCATCTCCTGCACAGAGAGCGACTCCGCAGCAGAGGAGGAAAGGAAGAAAATCAGCAGCGCAAGAAGCGCAGGAAAAAGTCGTCTGAGCATAGCGTACCTCGCTTAATTAAAACGATTGTTTCAAAGCTGCGCATACGCGCAGGACTTATGAATGATTATATCACAATATGCTGTATGGATCAATGGAGAGGGATGAAAGATGGGACGGGCGCGTCTGTCCGGCGTGTGGCTGCTGATGCGTTTTTTTGGGAAAAAAGGAGATTTGTCAGACTGCGGAATGTTCAGCGTATACTTGAAAAAGTGATTCTTCGAAGGTTGGAATATGCACAAAATAGTGTGTACGAAAGTTTTAGAAAATATGTGCTCAAAATGCATGGAACAGTTGACAAAGCCGTAAAAGGGTGCTAAGATAAACTCAAATTCCAGTATGACTGATGCCCAACGATTACTGATGACAGGGAGAAATTGTATGCCGCCAAAACAGAGAATTACAAGGGAAATGATTCTTGAACGTTCATTTGCCATGTTCAGCAAAGAGGGTATGGAGGTTATTAACGCGCGTTCCGTCGCGAAGGCGCTGAACTGTTCCACCCAGCCGATTTTCAGCTATTTTGAGGGCATGGAGGATTTGAAGAATGCGCTTGATCAGAAGGCTCAGGACACTTTCCGTGAGATGATCGAGGCGCGTTCTGGTCAGTCCTTCATGGACTGCGTATGTGCGTATGTGCGCTTTGCGATGAAGCAACCGCGGCTCTACGCGCATCTGTTCTTGCGTATCAATGGAGAGAACAAGGACGATGACTATAATACGCAGGGCCGTCAGGAGGTCCTGAGGCAAGAAGCGGAAGCTTCCGATCTGAGCTATGAGCAGGCACAGACTGTTTGCAAAGACGTTTGGACCTATGCGCATGGTCTTGCTGCCCTTCAGGCAGCCGGATGGACTGCGTATGGCGAGGACGATGTTCGCACGATGCTCAATCGGGCATATGAGCATTCGATCGCTGCTGTTAAGTCATGATGAATTGAAAAGGGGCGAAGGGACAGATGTTCCTTCGCCCCTTTTTGCTATGTATATCGAAATTGCGATCGTTGCGCGCAACGAAAAAAAGCGGCTTCATGATGAAAACCGCTTCGGAAAGAGGCGACGCGCACTGTGCGCTATTGCTGTGTGGGGAACTACATAAAGTGGCGAGCAGCGAGCACAAAGCAGCTTGATGTGAAAACCGCTTCGGAAGAGGAGGCGCGCGCTGCGCGCTATTTGCAGGCTAGCTCTTCTGCGGAATAATCCTTGAGGAAACGATTCTTCCAGATGTAATAGAAGAAAAATGCGTCTACGAGCAATGTCAGCAACCACGAGACCGGGTAGGAGACCATCAGGCTGGAGATGGAGGGCGCAGCGGCGAAGATGGTGACGACCCAGAAAATACGGAATGCACATGCACCCAGCAGCGAGACGATCATCGGCAGCAGCGAATAGCCGATGCCGCGTAGCGCGCCGCTCATCACATCCATCATGCCGCACAGGAAGTAGGGGCCATTGACGATATACAGACGTTCAAGGCCCGCCTTGATGACGTCGGAATCGGAGGTGTACAGATGCAGAAGCGGCGTGCCGAATAGGCAGGTGAGTAGACCGCTGCCAAGGCCGAAGAGGATGACCCAAAGCATGCAGACCTTGAGCGAGATGAGCACGCGGCGGGGCTTGCGCGCGCCGATATTCTGCCCTGCAAAGCAGGTGACAGCCTGCTGGAAGGTGTTCATAGCTTGATAGACGAAGTTGCCGATGTTAGCAGCCGCAGCATTGCCCGCGATGGCGATGGCGCCAAAGCTGTTGACGGAGGACTGAATGATGACGTTGGAGAGGGAGAAAAAGGAGCTTTGAATGCCCGCCGGGAGACCGATCTTGATGATTTCCCAGAGCATTCGAGGATTGATATGCAGGCGACGGAGCGATAGATGCGTCGGACCGTCCATCAGCATGAGCGAGCGAGTGACCAGAATCGCAGAAACCGCCTGCGAAATGATCGTCGCCAGCGCGACGCCGGCAACGCTCATGTGCAGAACGATAACAAAGAAGAGGTTGAGCACGACATTGACGATTCATGCCAGCGTGAGGAAGTAGAGCGGACGCTTGGTGTCGCCCACGGCGCGCAGCACGGCGGCGCAGAAGTTATACAGCATTTGCACGGGCATGCCGAGAAAAATGATGCGCACGTACAGAACGGATAAGTCGATGACGTCCTCCGGCGAGCCCATGAGCTGAAGAAGGGGACGTGCGGCAAGTACGCCCACGATGGCCAACAGGAGCCCGCTGAGCAGGGAAACGAGCACGGCGGTGTGAACCGTCTCGGATACGCACAGATCCTCGTGCGAACCTGTATAACGGGCGACGAGCACGTTGACGCCTACGGACAAGCCGACGAATAGGCTGACTAGCAGGCTGTTGAGCGAACCCACAGAGCCCACGGCTGCGAGGGCTTCATTGCCCGCGTATCGGCCTACGACGATGGTATCCGCTGCGTTGAAGAGCAGTTGAAGAATGCCGGAGAGCATGATGGGGAGCGCAAAAAAGAGCACCTTGCCCATCAGCGGCCCTTCGGTCATGTCCATGGTGCGGTGCATATGCGTTTTAAGCATGTTCATTCTCCTTATCCGATTTGTACACAATTCCACAGTACCTATATCATATCACGTTTTTGCGTTTTGTTAATACTTATTCTGATGAAAATGCCTTCATCCGCATATGATCTTTTTTTCATTGACGCTGCCTCGCGGCGTTTAATAACTGGTATGCCTCGCTTCATGCGGCTTCGCCAAACGGTTGGGCTGCCAAGGGACTTCGCTCTTTGATCCCATATTCGCTTCGCGTTTATGGAAACGTTTTGATCTGAGAGAAATATAAATAAAGAAAGAGATAAAGAAATCCCCTTGCCGTTTCGGCAAGGGGAAAAACGCTTGCGCAGACTTCCCGTTTGATTATACAAGGAATCCCGGAATGAACAGCGGGGCATAGACGATAAACAGGAAGACGACAATCAGACCGATCAGATAGGGAATGACGGCTTTGGCAATCTTGGTTAGCGGCAGATTGGTGATGCCGGAGGCGACGAAGAGATTGATGGCGACCGGCGGGGTAATCATGCCAATGGCGATGCCGACCACGAAGAGAATGCCGAAATGCAGCGTGGAAATGCCCAGCGCACGCACGAGCGGCAGGAAGACGGGGGTCAGCAGGATGATGGCCGAGGAGGTCTCCATGAACACGCCTGCAATCAGGATGATGAGCGAGATCAGGAACAGGATGATGTACTTGTTGTTCGAGACGCTCAGAACGGCGGCGGAGATCGTCTCCGGGATCTTCCAGTTCGCCATCGCCCAACCGAACGGACCGGAGCAGGCGATGATGATCATGATGACGGCACTGGTCTTTGCGGAGCCGAGCATGGTGTTATAGAGCTTCTTCCATGTCATATCGCGATAGATGAACGTGGAGACAAACAGCGCATAGATGACGGCGATGGCTGCGGCCTCGGACGGGGTAAAGTAGCCGGAGAAGATGCCGCCCAGAATGATCAGCGGCATCAGAATGCCGGGGATCGCCTTCAGGAAAGTCTGCGCGACGTTCTTCAGGCGGAAGGAAGAGCCCTTCGGATAGTTATACTTGTAGGCTTGGAAAAGAGAAATGGCAATCAGGATACCGCCCATGATAAAGCCCGGAACGAAGCCTGCATGGAAGAGATCGCTGACGCTCTCCTCGGCGATGACCGCGTAGAGAACCATCGGGACGGACGGTGGAATGACGACGCCGATCGTACCGGCGGCGGCAATCAGCGCGGTAGCCTGATCCTCGTGATAGCCGCGTTTTTTGAGCTCGGGTACCAGTGTTGCGCCGACGGCGGCGGTGGTCGCAGCGCCGGAGCCGGAGATGGCGGCGAAGAACATGCCGGCCAGAACGGAAACCACGGACAAGCCGCCCTTGATCATGCCCAGCAG
>CAZACG010000144.1:0-4639 GCA_964483645.1 uncultured Oscillospiraceae bacterium
GACGTCACTCAAAAATTATCGTCGTTTTCAATAATCCCTAAGTGAACGCTCCAAAGGCAGCGCTCTGTTTTTTATGCTTTTCGTTATCCGACATACCCCATCAGCACCTTGAGCGTCGCCAGCGCGCCGTCCACGTGGCTACGCTCATAGCCATGGGATGCGTAAACGCCCGCGCCAATCAGTCCATGACGAATATCATACCCTGCACGCAGCGTCGCCTCTACGTCGCTGCCATAATGCGGATACACATCCACAGCGTAAGGCGCGCCCATCTTCTCTGCCGCAGCGATCAGTCCGCGCACCACGTCGTAGCTGTACGGGCCGCCGCTGTCCTTGGCGCAGACGGAAACCATGCGTTCATCACATTCCAGACCTTCGCCCACGCAGCCCATGTCCACCGAAATCGCCTCGGTCACGCCCTGCGGCACGCTCGCGCTTCCGCCATGCCCAACCTCCTCAAAGGAGGTCACGTGCACATAGACTGTGCGTTCCGGGGTTATGCACTCATCTTTGAGATACTTCGCATAGCCCAGCAAAATGCCTACGCTGAGCTTGTCGTCAAGGAAGCGGCTCTTAATGTATCCGCTTGAGGTGATCGTGGTGCGCGGGTCAAAGCAGACGTAGTCGCCTGTGCGAATGCCCAGCTTCTTGACATCCTCCGCGCAGGAAACCGCCTCGTCAAGCACGATCTCGATGCTATCGAACGTACGCTTTTCCTCGTCATACTTATCATTGACATGGATGGATGCATTGCACAGCTGTGCAGTACCGCCGATCACGCCGTTCAGCTTGGTAACCACGCGGCAATTCTCCGTCTCGATATTGTTGGCGTTGAGGCCGCCGATTCTGGTGATACGCAGCCGACCATTGGCCTTGATCTGCGCCACCATGCCGCCCAGCGTGTCCATGTGCGCCTCCAGCAGAATGCCATTGTCCCTGTCCTTGCCGCCCAGGCAGACGAGCACGCCATCCTTGCGCGTGCGCTCAGGCGCGTAGCCCAGCGCTTCAAAGCGCGCCATCACGTGATCAGCCGCCTTTTGCGTCATGCCGCTCGGACTGTCAATCGCCAGCAGCGCGGCGGTCTCGTCGAGAATGTATTTCCCCATTTGCTCAAAGTTGATCATGTCGTATGCCTCCGTTTACTCGGTTTTAAGCTCCTGCACCTTGTTGATGATAATGGAAATCGTGCCGTCCGGATTGCTGACCACGGCGAAGCTGTTTTCGTCGTCGGCCAGCGTGCGCGGCAGCGTGATGGAGATGCCCGTATCAGTCTTGATCTTAACTTTTTGCAGCTGCGCAACGACACGCTTGCTTTCAATGGGAATCACCGGCTCAAGGCTTTCCTCCTGAATCTGTCTGCCGACCTGCTCGATGAGCATCTCCCTTTCGGGATCGGAGCGAAACACCTCGGCCGCGACGTCCTGCACGTCGATGACGCCCTTTTCCTCAATGGACTTTTCCATCGCGCGCTTAACGGCCGGACGTATCTCTTGGGAGGGCATATCCGGCGCAGCCTGCTCAATGGCCTCCGTCACCACGGCGACAGCCTCCTTGGTTGTGCGCGTCTTCGCCATAGCAAAGAGCGCCTCGGAGAAAAGCTTGCGGTTGCCGACATTGGTCAGCGCCGTCGTATCCCGCAAACGGATGTCACCCGTAGACAGATTGACCACAAACCCCGAATAGGCTTTGGAGCCCGGCGGCGGCAGCACAGCCCCATGTGGAAACAGCTGCGTCACAATGCTCTCCTCCTGTACGTCCGCTTGATGCACCATGGCACTCCTGAAGGGAAGCTGCGCCACACACAGATGGGGCTCGTCATCCTTATCAAAGGAAAAAATCGCCATGTCAAACCCGGAACGCGGGATTTCCAGTGCCTGCATGCTCTCGTCCATGCTGCACATGAGCGCCTGCGCCGCCTCGGCAAAGGGCGTAAAGCTGAAACGCCGCAGAAGCTCCTCCTGCGCGCTGCCGGGCTCCACACAGGTCGTTCGGCTCGCATCGCCGGAAAGAAGCTTGTCCGCGATCTGAGACAAGTATTCTCCCGCCTGATCGTCCGGCTTGCCGAATTGATTGGGGAAAATCGGAGAAAGCGGACTTCCGTCATAAATATAAATCGCCGCGCGGGCAATGATGTTCATAGACCACCCTCACTTATGTATTGTCTGTGGATTCCATTCCAAACGGCGCTTCTGTTACAGGCCGTCCTCCTCCAGAATCCGCGAAAGATTAACCAGCATGGAGATCATCGGCATAAACTGCGAATCGCTCTGCATGCCCATCAGCTTTTTGATCTTGCCAAGGCGATAGCGCACGGTGTTGGGATGCTGATACAACGCGCGCGCAGCGGCGGCGATTTCCATACCCTCGTCCACATAAACCTTGGCCGTGTGTTCCAGATTCGTTCTGTTCTGCTCGTCATACGCCCGAAGCGCAGCAAGGATTCGACGACATTGATCGCAAATGAACGCATTTTCGCTCATGGGAAACAGCCACGCATAAAGCCCCATTTCACCCGCCGTCACGATGCTGCGGTCAGAGAGCTTTGCAGCCTTTGCGCCGTAAACCGCCTCTCGCAGCGCCATGCCGAGGGAAAGATAATCCGTTCTGCTCGTACTCACGCCGATATAGACGGCGCTTCGCTCCATCTGCGCCTTGTCAAGCAGCGCTTGGATCTCTCCGACGTCATCTTCCTCGCCGTCCTCCGCGCTGCACAGCACCAGTAGCATGCGGCGCCATTCCATGCCGATATACCGCGTCGCCGCCTGCGCATCTGTGGACAGCAGCGCATAGAGCTTATCGCTCATCTCCGGCATCCGCTCCTTGGGGTACAGCGCGGCGATGCGATATGCGCCCATTGCGTTCGGAATCATCCTTGAGACCTTTTCGCGAATCTGCTCATCCGTCAGTCCACCCTGCATCAGCGCGTCGATTTCCTTTTCAAAGCCCGCGAAGTGCCGTTTCCCGCGAATCAGCTCCGTAACCTCGAGAATAACCTCCTCGATATAGGTTTCATCAAACAAAAACAGCGGAGTTCCTCGTTTGTTCGCCATTTCCACGACGGCCTGCGGAAGCTCGGTAAAATACGCCGTCTTGACCAGCAACCCCGCAACGCCCTGACTCATCAGCGCCAGCAACGATTGCACGACAAGTTGCGCGTCGCCGCGCGCATAGGCCAGCGTCGTAACGACAAGATCCCCGCGATAAAAATCCGGCAGCTGCATTCGGGAGGGATCATATTCAAATAGAACCGCCGCCGTCACCGTGCGCTCAAGCCCGGCCCGACCTGCAATCAGACGCAGATTCTTCAGTCCCTGAAGCCGATACAGTTCCTTGATATGGATCATTTTCAAACCCTCCTCCCTCTTCTTGGGTTATTTTACCACCATAGACGAGCATTGACAAGCGCGGAGCCCCTTAAGAGCCCTTGAAGTCGTCGGGCAGCTTCTCCAATTTCCGTAGAGCCGTGATTCCACGCACACAGTCAATCCACGATCTGCGCCCCTGTGCTTTTTCCATCATCACGCGTTCCCTTCCACTCCTTCGGATGCATCTGCATCCATACAGAATCACGCCATTTCTAATCATTGTAGCATAGGGCGCTCTTTCATTTCAAGCCATGGATATCAGACAGGAAAAAAGATTCCGCCAAGCCATGCCGCAACGCCTCGCCGAAGGGCTCTCTGCTCGCCCGTTGGAAGCCTTCGAGCGCAAATGCTTCATTTTTGCTTAAAATGCCAAGATTCTTTGCTCGACAGACTCTTTTTACAAAAACAGCCTTTTTCGTGTTCGCTGCTCGCAGCTTTGCACAGCTTTCTATCCATCAAAAAAGAATGACCGAAGAGCTTTCGATCATCCTTTTTTCTGAAGGAGAAGACCGCTTCATCACCAAGCCATGATCTCCTATTTTGCGAAAACATTCTTCACAGGACATACAGCAGAATCGCCAGCAGCTGAAGCACCGTGCCAAGTACCACAAACAGATGGAAGATGCTATGCATATAGCGTTTCTTGCGCCCCATGCCATAGAGCACAGCGCCCACGGTATAGCTCACGCCGCCCAGCAGAATCAACCAGAAGCCGCCCCAGCCGACTGCCTCAATCAGTAGTGGGACCTTTAGGATGATTGCCCATCCCATGCCGATATAGCAGATCATCGAAAAGACATTGTATTTCTTCAAGTCGATCGCCGTCAGCGTGATGGCCAGCGCCGCCAAGCCCCAAACCACGCCCAGCAACACCCAGCTGGACACAGGATCCATCGGACGCATCGCGCTGAGCAGGATGGGCGTGTATGTACCCGCGATGAGCACATAAATCGTGCAATGATCCAGCACCTGCATGACCCGCTTGGCCATGCCGTCACGCAAGCCATGATAAATGCTGGACATCGTATACAACAGAATCATCGAGATTCCATACACAATGGATCCCGCCAACCCGTAGCCATTGTGATGAATCGCCGATACGACAATGCACAGCACCAGCGCGGCAATGCCGACAACGCCGCCCACAATGTGCGAGATCATATTGAAGCGTTCTTCACCCTTTGTATAATCCGGCATCACCCGATCTGCAAGCTTTGTACGCTTACGCATGACGCATCCCTCCATTCATGCGGATACATTATATCCGACAATCC
>CAZACG010000145.1:0-4594 GCA_964483645.1 uncultured Oscillospiraceae bacterium
GGAAGAGACAGAGCGCAGTCTTTCGCGCAAGCTGCTCATAACGCCATCAGCCTTTCTGTGAGCAGCAGCGCCGTTTGCTTGCCGTGTTCTCCAACCTCGGCGACCGGCCCGACGCAGGACGGACAGCCTGCCTCGCAGCCGCAGGCGGCGATCAGGCTATACACGTCGCTGAAAATCAGATTGCGCATGCCGTAGACGCGCTCGCTCAGACCAATGCCCCCTGCGTAGTTGTCAAAGACGATGATCGTCGGCAGTTTGGTAAACGGATCGCGCACGCGATACTGCACGCAGATATCCTTCGGTGAGCACATCAGATAGATGGGAATGATCTCGCGCAGCGCATTGGCAATGCCAAGCATGCCACCTTGCAGATCGTCCATGGAGAAGCCCTCGGTCAGCTTTTCATCCAGCGCCCACCAGCAGGCCGTCGTCGGCATCTCAAGCTCCGGCAGATCGACCGGCCCAAAGCCAAGCGTCTCCTGCGTGTCAAGCTTGAATTTTTTGAACATGGTCACCAGCCATGTCACCAGCACCTCGCCGTATGCCAGCGTCCCCGCAGACAGCGGCTGCTCCTTGAGCACGTCAAGGACTTTGATGCTTGTATTGAGATCCGCATCCGTGTAATAATCCACATCTACGCTGCGAACATAGGCCTTTTTTTCGGAGAAATCGAGCTTTTCAACCTGATACTGCTGCCCCTCGTGCATGTAAATGGCGTGCTCGTGCAGCAACATGGGAACCGTATAGCGATCCATTTCGCCGATGACCACGCGATGCTGCGCATGGGTAATGTCAATGATTAAGAAGTTTTCGCTGGTTACGGAGCGAAGCGATAGGTCGGCTGCCGGGAATTCTTCGGCCATCCAGTAATAGCGACCGCCTGTCAGGTTGAGAATCTGTTCCTCCGAAAGATAATCAAGCAGCTCCTTGGTAGATACGCCCTCTGCATAGGATTCCCCTTCTTCAAAGGGCAGCTCATAGGCCGCGCATTTGACATGTCCCAGCAGCACATAGAGATTATCCGGATGAATCAGCGCATGCTCCGGCGATTGACCGAAGAAATACGACGGATGCGTTACAATATACTGATCCAGCGCCGAAGAGGAGGCGACCAGTATGGTCAGCGCGGTGTTTCTGCGTCTGCCCGCGCGTCCGGCTTCCTGCCATGTGCTGGCGATGGAACCGGGATATCCGCACATCACGCATGCGTCGAGCTGACCGATGTCGATTCCAAGTTCCAGCGCATTGGTGGATACAACGGCTCGGATTTCGCCCCTGCGCAGCCCATGCTCAATTTCTCGGCGCAGCGTAGGCAAATAGCCGCCGCGATAGCCGCGCACTCTTCCAGCATTTCTGAAAGGATCCTTGACCCGCTCCTTCAGGCGACGCGTGAGCACTTCGACCGTCAGGCGGGATTTACCAAATACGATGGTTGAAATGTCGTTATCCACCAGCATGGAGGAAATGCGCAGCGTTTCCTGAAGCACGGATTTGCGAACGCCCAACTGCCGGTTGACGACGGGCGGATTGTAAAATACGATATGCTTTTCTCCGGTGGCGGCGCCGCTTTCGTCGATCAATTCGACCGGTCTGCCAATCAGCGTCTGTGCCAGCTCGCCGGGATTGGCAATTGTCGCCGAGCAGCAGATAAACTGCGGATGGGAGCCGTAGAAGCTGCAAAGGCGAAGAAGCCGTCTTATGACGTTGGATAAATTGGAACCGAATACGCCTCGATACGCGTGGATTTCATCAATGACGATATAGCGAAGGTTTTCAAAAAGCTTGACCCACTTGGTGTGATGCGGCAGGATGCCGGAATGCAGCATATCGGGGTTAGTGACCACAATATGCCCCGCCTGTCGTACCTGTCTGCGCGCCGCAGCGGGGGTATCGCCGTCATAGGTATAGGTTTTGACGTCTACCCCCATCGCTTCAATCAGCTCATACAGTTCGGATACCTGATCGGCTGAGAGCGCCTTGGTTGGAAACAGATAGAGCGCGCGTGCGTCCGGCGAATGAAGAATGCTGTTGAGCACGGACAGATTGTAGCACATGGTTTTGCCGGAGGCTGTAGGCGTAACGACGCAGATGTCCTTCCCTTGAGACGCCCAATCCAGCGCGCGGCGCTGATGGCTGTAAAGCTTGTAAATGCCGCGTTTGCAAAGAACAGGCGCAATGCGAGGATCCAGATCGTCGGGAAATGGCGCATACTCCGCTTCCTTGGCGGGGATCGTCTCCCAGTGGGTGACGTTCTCCATAAAGGACGGCGTGCTTTGGAGTTTTCCAATCAACTGCTCAAGATTCAATCAGACGTCCTCCTTTTGCGTTCGAGGGAAATGATGCGCGAAACGGCAAGCGCGCAGATCGAGAAATAGGTTGCAATGAGAATCGGCTGCGTTACGTTCAGCAGCAGGATGACGCTGTATGCCGTAACGGCGCAAAGCGCGCCGCACAGAAGCGGATCAGTACTCGCCTTCCGCAGCAGAAGGATGAACATGGATGCATAGAACGCGCAGTAGCTGAGCATGCCCAGCAAGCCGCAGGTCAAAAGATATTGAAGAGGCTGACAATGCGCGTCGTTGAACACGCCGCCGACAAGCATTTCTGGCCGGTCGAAATAAGGCTTGAGAATGCTTAGCGTCATATCCATGCCGCAGCCAAAGAGCTTCTCCATCGGACTGTAATCAGAGAAGGCGCGGAGAGCGCGCGTATAGACAAAGCCGCGAAGCGTACCCCATTCGTCGCTGAAGCGAAGGATCGTTTCTGCTTCGCCCAGATCAGCCTGCGGCGCAGCCCATGTAAAATAGCCGATTGTGCCCGCTAAAAGCGCCGCGCCAAGCAGCAAAACCGATAAGGTAATCCGAATCAAACGCTTTTGCCCCGGCGCATGGTATCCCCTTTGATCAAGCCGATGACATAGCGCCGAAGCGCATGCCAGAAGCAACGAAGCTGCCAACGCGATGTGCGTTTGACATAGCGCCAGCGGAAGCCCGGAATAGGTCGGATGATAGGGGCTGTATGCAAGCAGAGCTTTCGTAACCGGCAGAGAAAGAAAGCCGACAGCCCAGAGCAGGAGCGCGCGCGAAAGGCTTGCATAGTTGTCCCCGGCAAGCGCGGTCAGCAGAAAGCATGCCAGATGAAGCGCTAAAAAGGCGCTGTCCGTGCGCGACGCAGATGCACCGAAGGCCATCACGACGGCGCTGAGCAGATATAACCGGCGAGCTCTCCGTTTGCTTTCAAAGACGGAAAAGCCCGCCGACAGCGCGAACATCAGCACGATAAACGAACCGAAGAAGTCGTAGTGGCCGATGGTTGATAGAAAGGTCTGCTCCTGCCCCTTCTTGATTCTTGCATAAAAGTGAAGCGGATCAATGCCCATGGCGTTGATGACGCCGAGAAACGCGCACAAAAAGGAACACAGCGCGATCATGGGCATCAGCCATCGGCCGCTGAGACCGCCCATGCTGATAATATAAAAGGCTGCGACGCAGCAAAGCGTAAACCATAATCCGCAGTAACGCCCGTTCTCCCCCGTGAGCATAGGCCGTTCAAAGCCGGAAAGCGCGCAGGAGAGCACGCAGGAAAATGCAAAAAGACCCATGCACAGACAAGACGGAATGGTGCATGGCACGATTGCACACTGTGTGCACTTTCCTTTGAGCAGCAACGAAAGCAGCATCAGTACGCACATGACGGGCACGGTTTGATAAACGGAGTTGACCTTGAAGCGATTGATGTCAAAAAAGGCGTCGTTTACCAGAAGCGCAAGCGCGCACAACATGAAAGCAGCACAGCAAAATGCGACAATCGACGCTGCTCTTTTTCTGAAAGCAGCCCAGAGCATGGATGGATTCATGCAGCAACTCCTCCGCTCGTCAACGGAAGGCGGAGCGCTTCTGCTCCGCGTGCGTCCGTCGGCGAATCCGTTTTCGATTTCTATTATTGTATAGCATAAACCATCTCTGTGCAAGCAAAACTTAAGGGTCTGCCGCGCAGCGGATGAAAAGCGGCAGACCCTCGGTTACGATCTTCACAATATTTGACAGAGTAAGCGAAGTCTGTCAGTCGGCGACCGGCGCAAGCTCTTGCGCTAATGCGTGAAACAGGAATTCGCCGCCTGCTGCTGTCAGTTGGATATGATCCTCAAGCCGTCCTTCCAGAAGCAGTTCGCTGAGCGGATCCTCGATTTCACGGGCGATCACACGTCGCAGATTGCGCGCGCCGCTCATGGGATCCATTCCCTTCTGCGCCAGAAGCGCAGGGACATCGTCTTCGTATTCCAGCAAAATGCCGCGTTTGGCCAAACGCTCCGCCGTCCTGCTGAGCAGAGACGCAGCGATTTGTTCGCCGTCCTTCAATGTGAGGCTGTTCATGACGATCATTTCGTCAATGCGCCCGAGAAATTCCGGCCTGAAAATCTGCTTTGCCTGATCCAGTATTGTTTTTTTGCGGGCTTCGTCGGTTGCGGGGGCATTCGCATGCGAAAAGCCCAGGCGCTTATCCATGTCAAAGGATACGCCTGCGTTCGACGTCATCACGATGACCGTGTTTCGGAAGTTCACCTTGCGTCCGACGCTGTCAGTCAGATGTCCGT
>CAZACG010000146.1:0-4585 GCA_964483645.1 uncultured Oscillospiraceae bacterium
GCTCTTAGATGGAGGTGGCTCGCCGAAGGCGAGACCGAAGGATTTCCCCAAACGCCCCGCCCAATGGCTTTCCTGCCGCCCTTGGGAAACCTTCGGACGTCATTCTCGTCTTTGCTTCATACTCTTCTCAAATCCAAACAATCCTTTAGAGCATCCACCGTCAGGGTTCACTTCACTCCTCGACTGCCTTGGGGGAATTACCGTTGGGCTGTCGTCCAAACCTGCCAGGGAACTTCGCCCCTTGACCCCATGATCGTTTTGATCCGAAAACAGTATTAACGCAATTTTTCAATCGGCAAAAAAGCACGCAGTACACACCCCGCGCGCATTTGATGTTTTATCTCTTTACAAGTCCCTGATTTCCTCACAAAAGCGCTCTGCTGCCTGAGTATCGAGCGTCCTTCCGCTATAACGCGCCTGTTCATAGAGCTGCGCCGCAGATTGAGGCAGGTTTTCCCGCGCCGTTCTTCCATCGTGCCAGTCCGGATGCCGACACAGCAAGCGACGATACCGATAGCGTATCTTCTGCGTCGGTGTCATGCGCGTTTCATCTGCAAGGGGCATATTCTTCCAAAGCCCTGCAAAGACTGTGCCGCGCCGAATGTGTCCGCCTTCGCGCGTATCGGTAATTTCATCCTCAAAGTCCTCAGACACTGCGCCGACAAAGCGGCTCAGCATCGCCCATATCCGACACAGAAGCCGTCGAAGCTGACGTAGAAGAAACCATATTGCTAACACAAGAAGCGCCACGCCGATGAGCGCGCCGAGCGCCATGGCTATCTTTTCCACAATCAACGCAAGCAGCCCCGGCTCCTCCATCGCGCCCAAGCTTTCCACGCCTGCATTGCCGCCGTCTAAGACCGTGCTTTCTATCTCCTCCTGCGCGGGAAATAGACTGAAAAGGAATTGTACTAGCGCCGCAACCGCGCCAACCACGCCATTCCAGCCCGCTTCAATCAGCGCGGCGATCCTCGGCATTGCCGCAACGAACAACACCAACGCAAAGAACGCAAACGTCAAGGCTTGATTGCGCCGACGCATTCTCGCAGGAATACGCTGTCGTCCCATGGATGCACAGTTCATGCTTGATCTGTTCATCGAGATAAGCATCAGCAGCAAAAAGACAAGAAAGCTGCCCAGCAAAACGCCCTCCGCAGGTGCATACTGCGCCTCTGCTGTTCTGTAAGACGCCTGCACCAAGAGCTGCGCCAGCGCATGCAGTAAAACGCCGGCCACATACGCGCCAAAGGCCATCTCCGTATCGCGCGTCCACGCGCCAAACTGCAAGCTGTAAAACAGCATCGCCGCATACCCCACGGGCAGCGCCGTTATCAAAGCGCTCTCTTTCATCGGAAGGCTTGCCGCACCGACCATCATCAGCGCCACACAGCCCACGCAGCCGACCGCCAAGCGGCCCTTGCCGGGAACAAGCATGCACGCGCAAGCCATCAGGACATACGCCGCAGGCAGTATCCAGCAACGTGCCAGCGCCTGCGGCGCTGTATTCGCCAGCAGCATCACCGGCACAGGCACGCTTGCGCAGGCAAGCATCAGCGGAAACTGGCACTTGCGCATGAAATCCATATTCTTCAACTTCATGCTTGTCTTCCTTCCAGCAGATACAGCTCGACCTGATTGCCCGCGCGGCGAAGCCGAGTCATGGCCGCTTGAATTCTATCGTGATCAAAGCAGGAGAGCACCAGAATATCCAGCCCCGAATAGGCCGTCAGCGTGTCAAGAAACGTATGAAAGCTCAAGCTGCGCAGAATCGTCAGCCGCGCAAAGGCTGAGAGCAGCTCTTCTTCTCTCGCCGCGCCGCCCGAAGGCAGCATGAGCGTACAGCCCGCCTCCTTGCCCAGCGGCATGTTGGCGGCAAAGCCAACGGCCAGACCTCTGTGCAGCGCCCGCATGCACAACGTCGCCGCCATGGAAATGCCGTATTCGATCTCCCCCTGTTCGTAGTCCATCAGCCTCGCACCCCATTGGTCATCCGTACGTTCGCAGTTGAGCACCACCAGCAAGCGCGGCTGCGCGGCATACTCATGCACACGAACCTGTGCGCAGTCCATTCGAGCCGTCGCAGGCCAATGAATATCCCTGACGGGATCGCCGATTTGATAGGCCCTGATGCCGCGCACAAGGAATGGATCGGTCAGCAGTTGTCTACGTGAAACCATATCGCCCATCAGGCGCGAAAGCGGCGCGGGGATTTCTTTCTCATCAAGCAATCGCGGATATACCAGCACAGGGACATTCATCTCCTGCTCCCGCGTTGTCTGAAAACAGCCGAGAATATCGCCCGCCGTCAGCGTCGCATTGCCCAGATTGTATTCGCCCCTGTGCAGAAATCGAACCCTATGTCTGCGTTTGATCTGCTGATAAGGCATCAGCGTGAACAAACTGCAAAAATGCGTCGATCCGCTCACAAGCAGATTATCCTGCCTGCCAAGCTGCAAATAGGGTGAAATTCGGCTCTCCACACGAAGCCAAGGAACGATGATCGGGCGATCGTTGCGCACAATCTCCACCATCTCGCCCTCATCGCCCTCGAATACGGCAGGCTGCGAGAATGCGCGCGTGCAGACCAGTCCTTTCAGCGCGGCATGCTTAAGCAGCCTACCCCTCAGGACATAGAGCGCAAAGAGCACAACAAGAATCACCAATACGTTCATGTCCGCTCCTCGGTAGGCACAGGCACAATTCTGAGCAGTTCGCGAATATATTCCTCGCTCGTAAGCTGCGCGCTGATGCCTCGCATTACCATGCGGTGGGCCAGTACAGGCACGGCCATCTCCTTCACATCGTCGGGGATGACATAGTCCCTTGAGCGAATAGCCGCAAGCGCCTGCGTACAACGCATCAGCGCCAGCAGCGCACGCGCAGACGGACCCAGACGCACCTTTTGCGGGTCGCGCGCCGCCTCGCACAGCGCAACCATATAGCGCATCAAATCCTCATCCACTCGGCAGCGCTTAATCGCCTCCGCTGCCTCGCCGATCTGCTCTCCCCTCGCCACGGGTTTGACCGAGGCCAGCGGCTGCTCGCAAAGAAAGCGCTGCATCAATGCAACGGCCTCCTGCGAAGTTGGATAACCGAGGGACAGGCGAATCATGAAGCGATCCATCTGCGCCTCCGGCAGCGGAAAGGTTCCCTGCGTTTCAATCGGGTTTTGCGTTGCGATCACCAGAAACGGCGCGCCCAGCGCATAGGTCGCCCCGCCCTCGGTCACCTGCTTTTCCTCCATACATTCAAGCAGCGCAGACTGCGTGCGCGGCGTCGCGCGGTTGATCTCATCCGCCAGCAGGATGTTGGTAAACGCAGGACCCTTGACAAAGGTAAACTCGCCCGTCTTCTGGCTGTATACGCGCATGCCCGTAATATCTGCCGGCAGCAGATCGGGTGTAAACTGCACGCGGGCAAATGCACAGTCCATCGACTTCGCCAGCGCTTTGGCCAGCGTGGTTTTTCCCGTTCCGGGCACATCCTCCAAAAGCACATGTCCGCCCGACAGCATGGCGGCGAGAATCAGCTCTGTTTCCCTTTCCTTGCCCACCACAACCTGCGCAATGCTCCTTTTCAGTGCGTCGGCAAGCTTGGCAATCTGCGCGTATTCCATATCCATCGTGCTCCTTTTTCTTTCATCGCTTCGCCCGCCTCGCGGCTGTAAAGCTTTCCATGATCCTTCGTTTTGCCTCGGCGGCCTGCGCTTTGCTCGCAGGCTCTATTCCCTCAAGCGGATACGGAATGTTCAGTTCACGGTATTTGGCGACGCCCATCGTATGATACGGCAGCACGTCAAGCGCTTTGACGCTCTTGAGCTCTGCCATCCATCTGCCCAGCGCAGCGAGTTGCTCCGCGTCATCTGTAACTCCCGGCACAACGACATGCCGAATCCAGAGCGGAACGCCCCGATCGCTGACATGGCGCGCAAAGGAGAGAATGCCTGCATTGTCCTTCCCGGTCAGTGCGCGGTGCGCTGCGGCATCCATATGCTTGATATCCAGCATGACCAAATCTGTCCGTTCAAGCAGCCTGTCAAGCTTGTCGTTATATTCGGATTCGCCCTCGCGGTAGGTCGCGCCGGAGGTATCTATGCAGGTATGAATGCCTTCCGCCTTGGCCATAGTAAACAGCTCCAGCAGGAAATCCATCTGCAAAAGCGGCTCGCCGCCCGTTACCGTGATTCCACCGCGCTGATAAAATGCCTTATTGCGCTCATACAGCGCAAGAATCTCCCTCGGAGACATGCGCATGCCCTTTCCGATCTCCCATGTATCCGGGTTATGGCAGTACCGGCAGCGCATCGGACATCCCTGGCAGAAGACAACCAAGCGAATGCCCGGGCCATCCACCGTTCCAAAGCTTTCAATCGAGTGAATATATCCGTCCATCCAACGCTTCCCCGTATTTCTTCGATTTGATTAAAGGTTGTTATTCTCCCCACAAACGACATTTTCCTCCCCTTGAGAGGGAGGAAAATGCGTTATGCGTTCTGAGATCAGATACGATCGTGGAAGGTGCGGGAGATCACCTCATCCTGCTGTTCCTTGGTCAGCTTGATGAAGTTAACCGCATAGCCGCTGAC
>CAZACG010000147.1:0-4558 GCA_964483645.1 uncultured Oscillospiraceae bacterium
CCCCGGCGTTCTCCTGATGGAAGACGACAATCCTTGAATCCTGCGCGGCCAGCTTCCTGCACAAGGGAAGCGTGTCGTCCTTGGATCCGTCATCAACGAGCAGCATTTCAAAATCAGCCATGCTCTGCGAAAGCACGGAGCGCACGCAGTCCTCCAAATACCGACCGGCGTTATAGCAGGGAATAATCACGCTAAGCTTCATGAAATATCCTCCCGTCCCTGCACAAGCGCAACCGCCCCGCGCACGTCGCCGTGCAGCCAACGAAGAGCAAACAGTCGCGCACGCAGCTGCGTGCGCAGTCCCTTGCCGGTCTTGAGCGTATAGGTCAAAAGCGGCATCGGCGAAATCAAACGGTGCAGTAGCGTTTGAAGCGTATCGCTTCGAAGGCTCTCTTCCATCGCCGCATACACGTCCTCGCAATCGGGATCAAGCCGAATACCTTTTGTTATCAATTTATCATAGCATAGTACGGGCAATACGTTAGCCAGCTCTTGCTCCCTGCCGCAAGCCTTAACATAATCCATCAGACGAACAGAAAGTGTGATCAGCCTGCGCGCCAGATTCGGCTTCTTCATCGCCATCAGCGAATCGCCGCGCTGAACATAGTTGACATACGGTGCGGAAAGCGCAGCGATTTTTTTTGTATGCAGCAAATACATCGCCGAAAACAGGGTATCCTCTGCAAAAATTTCATTATTTGGCTCAAAGCGTAAGCCGTTCTGCTCGATAATATCCCGGCGATAAAGCTTGCTCCAAGCCTCCTGCCCATGCTTATAGGGCATCCAGTAGCGATAAAAGTAATTTGCAAGGCCGAGGCGGTCTATGTCGATGACCTCGTCTTCAAAGGAAAGATACGCCGCATGAACCCTCTCGTCATCGACCAAACGATAATTCCAAAGCGTTTGATCGGCACCGGAGCGCTCCATAACCCGAACGGCATCCTCAAGCAGCGTGGGTTCTATATAATCATCCGAATCCACAAAAAGGATATATATTCCCCTCGCGATATCCAACCCTGCATTGCGTGCAGAGGAAAGCCCACCGTTCTTTTTATGAATCTGCCGGATACGCTCATCCCTTTGCGCATACGCTTCCATGATAGCCGGGCAGACATCCTTTGTCCCATCGTTCACCAGAATCAATTCAAAATCCTGATAGGTTTGAGCCAAAATGCTATCCACGCAGCGCGGCAAATAAGCTTCCACCTGATAAATCGGCACGATCACACTGACGCAGCACATGGTCTTCTCCCCTTTTCAGCGTTTCACATCATGCTATACACAATGATACAAATTGATTATATCATAGTTTTTGCGCGTATTCCACCCTCAAGCGCAAATACGCAAGCCGTTCCTGCAAATAGCGCGCTGTGCACGCCCCGATTCCGGTCTTCCTTCGGCAAAAGCTTTCATCTTCATATAGGCTTCTGTTACAGCAAAACCTCCTGCTGTAGAGTTGCTTGTTACTACAACAGGAGGTCTCTGATTGCTTTGTCCGCTTATCGATTACGGGCAAGTTCCATCCACCCAAAGCATCTGTGTATATTCCTTGTTTTCAGCCGAAAGAATCTCAATGGCCTTTTGCAATTGTGCATCCTTCTCATGCGGGAGATTGTTAATACCATAGAGCGTCACAGCGTCCTCGTCGAGCTCAACAAAAACATCGGGTTCGATGCCCACTTCATGAATACATTCGCCGCTGGGCGTATAGTATCTCGCAGTCGTCACCTTCAAACCGCTTCCGTCCGGGAAATCAATGACATTCTGCACAACGCCCTTGCCAAAGGACTTTGTACCCACGAGCGTTCCGGCTTTATAATCGCGGATGGCGCCCGCCAGAATCTCGGAGGCGCTGGCAGAGTAACCGTTGATGAGCACCGCCATCGGCACGTCGTAATACTTGTCGTCAATGGTCTCTTCATAAACGTTGCCGTACTTATCCCTCGTGGATACAACGACGCCCTCCGGCAAAATCAAATCCGCCATATTGACGCTTGCATCCAGCAATCCGCCGCCATTGTTGCGCAGGTCAATAATGACGCCGCCGACCTGTGCTTCTTCAAACTCGTCAAGCGCCTTTGCAAAGAGCTCATATGCATTGCCAAGGAAATCAAACACCATCACATAGCCGATATTTCCGTCCAAGATCTCATACTCGACATAATTGATCTGAACGACCTTGCGCGTGATGTCAAAGTCAATGGTTTCCAGATCACGCATGACCGTCACCTTGACGCTCTCATCAACCGCGCCACGCATCACATCGACCGCCGCATCCATTTCATAGGCGGAATAATAGACGTCGTTCACATACACAATTTTGTCTCCGGCGCGCACGCCCGCCTCCTCAGCAGGGCTGCCTTTGAAGACGCGCGTAACCGTAATGAGCTGATCAGTCGGATCGGCAAGGAGCTGACAGCCGATGCCGGCATATTCGCCCTCCGTCTCCTCGTTGAAGGCTTCCATGTCCTCCGCGGTATAATAGCAACTGTAAACATCGCCGATACCGGCCATGAGACCCAGAGCCGCGCCGTTAAGCATCGCCTCGGTATCGGGCTCCTCATAATAATACGCTTCGACGATCTGCATCATCATATCCAGCTTCTGATACTGCATCAGCCGCTCATACTCTTCCATGGTCAACGTGACAGTTTCCTCTTCCTTTTGGCGGAAGAGGGGCAAATTGGCAGCCGCGCTAGCTGAAGAAAGCCCCAAAAGTAGCATCAGCGCAAATGCCAGCATGGCGCAAATCGATTTCTGCCTCAATTTCATCACAATTCCTTTCGATTTGAAAACAGCCGACCTTACGAGGTCGGCTTGCGTGTGTCAGCGACTCAATAAACAGGACGCGGTTTGTCCTTGCCGCTCTTGCCCAAAAGCATCATCATCTTGAAGGTTACCGCATCGTCAAACTTGCGCAGATCAAGCCCAGTCTGCCGCTGTACCTTATCAAGACGATACACCAGCGTATTGCGGTGAATATAAAGCTGACGAGCCGTATCGGAGAGATTCAAGTCCTTGGCAAAGAACATCTCAATGGTATGAAGCATCTCGTCGTTGAAAAGACGCGCGGTCTTTCGATTGAAGAGAATACCATGATAACGAGTGCCCATCTCACGCGGAATATCCATGAGGAAGCGTTCCAGAACGAGGCTGCGATACACGTAAATGTGCTGATCGTTCAGGAAAATCCTACCCACCTCAACCGCGCGACGCGACTCGCGATAGCTTTCTCCGATCTCAGGGAAGGCCTTCTTCGGCTCGCCGATGCCGATCACACAGCTCTTTCCGGCTTCATCCAAAAGCGTCTGCTCAATCGCCTCGGCCAGCTGATACAGCTCGTCAAACGACTCGACGTTTTCCATGCTCTTGAGGAAGACCACCGTATGGCGATCCATCTCAACAAGCAAATCGCCGTTCGCACGAGGCACGATTTCCTCAAGCATGTTAAATGCTGTTTCGTTTTCCGTCTGAAGAATCTGGAAGGTCAGCACACAGCGCTCGCGATTGATCTCAATCTGATGCTCATGCGCAAGCGCCTCAAGCTCGGAACCGGTCAACTCCTCGCGCAGCACGCGACGATAAACGTCATAACGGCTCTGAATCGGCGCTTCACCGCGGCCCATGGATTGAACCATCGCACCAGCAAGAACAATGCTGTCATGCGTAGCAGCGCCCTGCGCATCGGCGCAAAGAATAAGCTCGGGAGTGATGCCAATCATCAGGAAGGTTCTTCCTTCAAAGGCAACGGGCATGCCCGGCTCCATAAATTCAGGAAGGTTGATCTTGCTGCGGTTCTCCTCCGGCAGCAGAACGGAGCCCTCGGTATCAAGCAGCCAAAGCGGCTGCATCAGCCGAGCCAGAACCTGTTGAATTTGATTTAGAAAACGCTTCTCAGGTATCATATTCGATTCTCCTTTCGAGAACGCAGCAACAATGATAAAGATACTGATACATTATACCTGATTACATGACCAAAATCCATATCAAAAATCAATTATCTCCGTTAATTTAATTTTACATGAATTCAATTTGTGCACAATAGACAAATTCATTTATAAAGGTTGCCGTTTCTCAATGAATGAAAGCCGTATATGTCAAATCAAGTGTCGCAAACTCCAAAATGCATAGAACATAGAAAAAGTCCGCACCATACGATGCGGACTATAAGGAATTTTTAGCGAGTCAGGATGCTCTTCTCGGTGTCCTTATCGAAGAAGTGCAACAGATTGGTCTCGAAAGCAACCTTAACGGTGCTGCCGGACTTAGAGGTGCTGCGCGGATCGACGCGGGCAACCACGTTGCTGTCCTTGCCGGAAACCTTGAGGTAGAGATAGGTCTCAGAGCCCATCAGCTCAACAACCTCAACCTTCGCATCCACGAGGTTGCCATCAGCCTCAGCAATGAAGCGCTCTTCGTCGTGGACGTTCTCAGGACGGATGCCCATGATGACTTCCTTGCCGATATAGGACTCGTCAACAAGCTTACGAACCTTAGCATCCGGAACCTTTACGGCATTCTCACCGAACTCAGCCCAAACGCCGTCAGCCTTCTTAAC
>CAZACG010000148.1:0-4531 GCA_964483645.1 uncultured Oscillospiraceae bacterium
GACGGATCCTTGAGCAGCGCTTTGGCTCGTTCGATGCGCATACCGCCTAAGATATCCAGAAAGCTCTGCCCCATGTGCCGATTAATCAATTTGGAAAGATGCCACTGACTGACGAACACATTGTCCGCCACGTCGCTGAGCGTAATATGCTGCGTGCAGTGCTCCTGCATATACTCAAGCGCTGAGCGCACAATGAAATTGCCCGCGTTTGCGCTTTGCTCCTCGCTCTCCTGCTCGGATAGCTTGACCGGGGAAGCGGCGTCCAGACGCGCGGTCATCTCCCGAACCGCCTCGCGCAGCTCCTCCATTTTGCTGGGCTTGAGCAAATAACGGCAAACGCCCAGCTTAATGGCCTCCTGCGCATAGTCAAAATCCCGGAAGGCCGTCAGCACACATACCTGCATGCCGGGAAACTCGCTTCTGATCGCCGCAAGCATATTCAGCCCATCCATGTTGGGCATTCGAATATCCGTAAAAAGGATATCCGGCTGCTTTTCTCGGATAAGCGCAAGTCCCTCTCGCCCGTCGCACGCAGTACCCACCACGCGGCAGCCCATGCTTTCCCACGGCATGACACGCGAAAGCCCCTCCACAATCAGCTGCTCGTCATCCACCAGCAAAACCCTGTACACACTCACAACCCCTTCATCGTTCAAAAGGATCAAGCGCCATGACCTTTTCCCAACAGGTTTCGGCGCTCATGCTTCCCTCCGCTACGGCGCAGATACAGCCCAACAGCCATGTCTCTCGCGCCTCCTTGGTCATCGCATCCTGAATCGGGCTCAGCATGCAGTCGGCATTTTCCACCATTGCACGGGCAGATTCAAGCAGCCTGCCCGTATAATGCGCGTCTCCAAGCTCCGTCAAGCTCTCCTCGCAGGTCAGATGCGCGAGCAGCTGCACAGCGGCGTCGCGCTTACTCGGATCATTCCACGCTTTCCGCGTCAGATAAAAGCCCATGGACACGCCCCCGATGATCGCCGTGCCGTTCGCCTCCTTCGCATAGGCCGGAAAGGGCATGACGAGGGTGGTATCCATATTTTCCTGAAGAATGCTGCTGGCAAACCAGCTTCCGTCCACCTGCATCGCCGCCTTCTTCTCCCTGAACAGCTGGCTGGCAACTACCTCGGTCGTCGCATTGACGTCGTCCGCAAACGCGCCGATTTCATACAATCTGCGAATAAGCTCCATTCCCCGATACCATGACTGCGGCACATCCGACAGAGTCTTCGGTCTGGCGGCATACGCTTGGGGCTCACCGCCTGCAAGCATGGCGAACTCGGCGATATAGTGCGGAATATCAGAAAGAGAAACCGAGATGGGAACGATTCCCGCCTGTCTGAATGTGTGAATGGCCGTCTCCAGCTTCGCCCAGTCCGTCGGCAGTTCCAGCCCGTATTGTTCAAACAGATCGGCGTTGACAAACAGTCCCTCCCAAAATGGGCGAGCAGGAATCGCATACACCATTCCATCCGCTTCAGCCAGCAGCGGATTCTGTGTCAGATGAAGCTGGGGATAAGCGGCGTTGATCTCCGCAATGGGTACTACACGACTGAGTATGGGCGCTGAATCCCCATTGGCCGCAAAGAAGAACAGGATATCCGGCTCGTTGCCGGCAGCAAAATCGTAGAGTACGCTAGCCTTCCATGCTTCATCACTGGCGGCAGATGTGTCCTCTACGCGATTGCCCGTTTCCGTTTCATAGGCCTTGAGAATCTCCACATAGGCTGCCGCCGAGGAATCGTCCCCGGCAAAGCAGCTGACCGTTTTGAGCACGACGCCTTCCGCAGCCGCGCAGCCCGTCATCATCAGCAGCACCGCAAGCAGCAGCATCCCCTTCTTCATGTGTCAACCTCCTCTTGAGCCGGCAGCCGAATGCGTACAACGGTCTCTGCGCTGTCTTCATCCGCTTCAACGTGAATGCTTGCCCGCTGCCCATAAATCAAATGCAATCGGCTGGCAATATTGGATAGCCCCAGATGATGCCCGCCTTGACTGTCGCCATCCAGTGCCTTTTCAATGCGTTCGCGATCCTGCGCGTCCAGCGCGCGCCCGTCGTTACGCACCTCAATGCTCAAAAAGCCGTGTTCTCGAAGGCAGCTCACCGAGATCTGTCCTCCACCGGCCGGAGCGATACCATGCTCTACCGCGTTTTCAATCAGCGGTTGAAGGGTCAGCTGCGGCACAACGCAGCCCAGCGTCTCCTCGTCTATACGCGTATGAACGCTCAGCCGCTTGCCAAAACGCAGCCGAATAAAGTAAAAATAGGCCTGCAACACCTCAACCTCTTCGCGAAGGGGAACCAAGCGTCGGTCGCCGCGCGCCATACTGGCATTGAGCAGAACGCTCAGCGCTTCAACCATCGCGCCGACGGACTGAGCTCCCTCCATGCGCGCCTGCCAGTTGATGGATTCCAATGCATTGTTGATAAAATGCGGATTAATGCGGCTCTGCATCGCCTGAATGCGTGCGTCCCGCAACGCGATTTCTTCTTTGTATGTCCTGTCAATCAGCTCTGCGATGCGCGTGCTCATGTTGGAAAACGCTCGACCCAAATCGCCCAGCTCATCCCCGCCGTTCATCGGCACCGTCACGCCAAACTCGCCCGCCTCAATGCGTCGGGACGCCTGAGACAGAAGTCGGATGGGCCGCACAATGCGTCGGCTCACAAACAGCAGAATACCTGTCATCACGGGCGCCAGCAGCAGAAGCAATGCGCTCAGCATCCGTCTGAATGTTTCCATCTCCCCATATACCCTGCTGCGCAGCACGGTCATGCACATGCCCAACGTATAATCCTGTTCGCGCAGCATCTGAGTATAGAGAATGGCGTCGCCATCCGCAGAATCCGAAATTCCCGGTGCAAGCGTCGTCCATTCCACATCGGAAACGCCCGTCTCGCCGAGGCAAACGTTCATCTGCGCATCCCACGACGATGCGAGCGCATCCAGCTGACCAAAGAGCTGCGCGCGATCCACGCCCAGCACGAGCATGCCATAGCGCTCAAGACGCAGATTATACAAATTGCGTACCAGATAGATCATGCCATCCTCTTCGATAAACTGGCAGCGGGTATCCAGCGTTTCACCCATCTGTACGACGCGCGCATGCACCGATTGCTCGTACCGCTGCGCATGCTCATAACCGGAGCGATTATAGATCAGCAACTCCGGATTGATCGTCGGAAAGGTAACCGCCAACGTAAATAGGGGTTCACGGCTGTATTTGCGCTCCAGATAATTGCGCGAGAGTTGCAGGAATTCCGCGCTGCCCGTCGCGCCCGTCTCATACGCCGCATATGCGCCGGCGAGTTCTCCATCGTAGGTGGCATCCTTGGCCAAATCAATGGCACGCTCTACGCTCTGTCGAGTCAGGGTCAGCGCGTGCTCCGCGCCTGAGCTGAGCGCCTTTTCGGTCTTATCACGCAGATCGGAAAAGAACACAGCGCCCATGCAGCCGCCCAGCAGCAACGTCGGTACCAAATAACACAACAGCATGATGGTCAGCAGTTGAAATCGGATTGATTTAAGTCTCATCTCTGCCTCCTCATCATGTAAACGTATTATAAACATCTTATCAACAGATGGAGGGCCGCAGCAGCTTATCATAAACCCGCTCCGCTCAAGCCGTGCCCGCCTGTATCCATGAAACAGACCGAATGCGTCTCCGCGTCTTATATGCACATTAATATATTCTTATTTTATTCCTAAAATAGGATTCGTGTCAATCAGCAAATGCGAGAGCCGTTCGTCCCCTCAATGAATACGCTATTGAACAAGTTCACGCTTCCGAAACTGCGCTTTTTCTTGAACTTGGCTTCAGCCGTTTAACGCCTCTGTTTTTCCCACGTGTTATCCCCCATGCATATGAAGCCGTATTCGCAGGTCATCGCACTTTCAAATCTCCCGTCGCCGGCTGCTTTTCGCTGCTTCATCATCCACATTGTGCATTTCCTCAATACAGTCGCTCTTCATATTGATCCACCCGCATAAGCAAATGTACCGGTGGTGGGACTCGAACCCACCCCCAACAATATGCAGTATTTCCGCGCCTTGCGGCAACAACCGTCCGTGTAACGCCAGCTGAGACCTTTTCTCGCCATCGCGCGCAATAGACCGGTATCCTGCACTGAAAATAGACAGCCGAAGCGTCCCAACCCGCACAAATCCGCACCGACCTATTCCGCGCACATTGATATGCAGCAATTCGGCGCAAAATGGTATGCGAAGAATGTGCGGTCGCGTCGCGAGATACAAAAAGCCGTAGCGATTGCCACAGCTTGAAATGGAGTTAATTGATTATTAGTCGGTCGTTGTCATGTTGTCCCGCTGCATGCGCTGTTCAATCGCCTTGCGGACGTAGCCCCTAAGAGATTCGCCGGAAGCCGCAGATGCCACGTGGATAAACTCGACAAATTCAATCGGATAACTAACATTGATCTGCTTATAATGCGGGGCGGGACGGTTAACAGACGTTTGCAACCTCTAACCAAAATGCATTTCAATCCACCCGCCCCATGCGGGGCGGGACC
>CAZACG010000149.1:0-4514 GCA_964483645.1 uncultured Oscillospiraceae bacterium
GACCCTATACTCATCCCAAATTCCTTCCATCAGACGGAAATGCTCGCTCAACTCCTCCTTGCGCTTGAGGCCCAGCGCCACGATCAGCGCGTTGATGACCGAAAGCGGGGCGGCCATGGAATCCACGAAGGACGCCATATCCGTTCTCGCCGTCAGGCAAACGGTGCTCGTGGCATACACGGGCGACATCGGGCCATCCGTCAGACCCACAACCTGCGCGCCGCGCGCACGCGCGAAGCTCATCGCCTCCAGCGTGCGCGTCGAATAGCGCGGGAAGCTGATGCCAAAGAGCAAATCGCTCTCATTGATGCGGCTGATCTGCTCAAACACGTCGCCGCTCGCTTCAGAAACGATGCGAACATTGTCAAAAATAAAATTGAGGTAATATGCCAAAAACTGCGCGATCGGCGCAGCGGAGCGCAGACCCATCACGTAGATATTACGGGCAGAGATGATCTTGTCCACCACCTCGTCAAACGCCGCAGCATCGATTTCCTCGGTCGTCGTGCGGATATTCTGCATGTCGGCATGCAGCACCGTGCGTAACACCTCGCTCTGATCAATGTCCGTCGCCATTTCAAAGCGCTGCACCGCGGTCAGCCAATGACGCACAAGCTCCTGAAGCGCCCTTTGCAGCTGCGGATATCCCTCATACCCCATCGCTGCGGCAAAGCGGACGACGGTTGATTCGCTCACGCCGACCTTCTCGCCCAACTTGGAGGCCGTCATAAAAACGGCCTTATCGTAATGCTCCACGATATACTCGGCGATCTTGCGGTGACCTTTACTCAGCCGTTTGCCCGACTGATTCAGTCTGCGCATCATATCCTGCATATCCTGCATGGCCATATACCCTCCTGACGCATATTCTGCGTTTCTCTTTGGACATATTGTAACAAAATCGCATAAATAATGCAAGAAGATTTTCATCCTCCTGCATCCAAATTGATTTTTCTTACTCTGCAAAGCATCGTGCAGCGAGCACGAAGCAGCTTTGTGATAAAAAAAGGGGGGCTTCGGTCATTGCTCATAATCCCTGAACAGAAACGCCGTCATAACGCCGTCAAGGCTTTCAAACTCCAGCCGCAGATCATAGGGCAGGATGTTGCGAAACACCAAGTCGCTGTTCGTGCCAACCGTCGCGTCAAACCCTGCCGGCAGATAGCTCACACCACCCTGAGAATGCCAGTTCATCTCCTCAACCACCAGCGGAACGCGAAGCACAATATTATAGATTGTCGAGCAGACCTGACATACGCCGCCGCCATAGCCCATACTGCTGTCCCCGGCGAGAATCGGCGCTGAGCGGTAGCCGTTTTCTTGAGTATACGGGCCGCAAATCGCATTAAAGGAAAAGCACTCGCCTGCCTTGATACGAATGCCGGTCAGCCGCTGTGTCGCCAGCGCAATGTTATACAGTCTTCCGGCGTTCCCCTCCTTCTTGAGGGTCGTCGGGTAAAACGTCGTAAAGGCATACAGCAGATCGCCGGGCTGTGCCTCGTCCCACGAAACAAACGGATAGAGCTTGAGCGTATCCGCCGATACGCTTACGTTTTTCTCCTCGCGCTCATACGGAAAATACGCGCGCTCTTCTCGAAGCTCCTCAATAGACAGCCACGAGCCCGCGCTCACCTCAATGGGATAGCGGTAGCCCTCGGGCTTAAACTGCGTATCCCTGAGCACAAAGCCCACCGCCACATGCGCGCTCACGCCGGGCATTGGCCCGTCAAAGGGATTCTTGCGCTGAACGCGCTCGACAAACTTGGTTTTGACGTATCCCTGTCCGCCCTCAAAGCCGATGCGGCTCCACGTGCGCCCCTTCCAGTACACGTCCACCATCGTACCCGCTTCGATCGTACCCAGTTTCAGCGAATCCTCCTGCGCCCATTTATAGACGCTCATTCGCTTTTCGATGTAGCCGTAATAGGGCGCCGTCTCCTCCTGTGTCTCCTCGCCATAAGCCGCGCCCGCGCAGCAAAGCAGCGCAAGGAGTACGCTCACCGCACGCAGCCATTTTCCGCCGCGCATCAGCTGGCCCTATACACGCGCACCGTCAGCACGCCGCCCTCTGCTTGCAGGGCAAAGCGCACGTCATAGGGCAGCGTATTGCGAAGACGCAAGTCAATGTTGCCGTTGCCCACGGCCGCGTCAAAGTCCAGCGGTGCATAGGAAATACCGTAGGAGGAATGCACCTGCCACTTGATGACCTCGATGGGAATCTGCAAAATGGCATTGTAGAGCGTCGTAGACACCTGACAGATGCCTCCGCCATAGCCCAGCTTGTCGCTGGACGTATAATTGATGATCGGTCCTTCCAAATAACCGTTTGATTTCGTGTAAGGCGCGCAGAAGTCATTGAAATAGAATTTCTCTCCCCGCGCCACAATCACATCATTGAGGCGCTCCACGCCCTGCATGATGTTGTGCAGCCGTCCGGTTTGCGTCTGCGTGGTCTGCTCGGGATCATAATACGTGGAGAATACGGCGATCAAATCGCCCATTTGCGCCTCATCCCACGCCATAACAGGCTCAAATTCGAGATTGCCTGTCGCTTGAATGCGTCCTGTGATTCGATCATAAGGGAGCGTGACGGCCATGTTCTCATCCAGCGCCGACACCGCCATAATGCTGCCTTTGGGCGCCACACGCAGCACCTGGTTCGTTTCCGCATCGGTGATGACGATATCTTCCGTCGCTCTGGCTGCATAGGGATAGTATATCGTGCCGGGAACATAGGGGCCGTAAGGATCATAGCGCATGTAGTAGCGCAGATGATCGCCGCGCACATAGCCCTCCGCGTCGCCCTTTTTGACAAACGCCCATTGTCCGTCCGTACTCATCACATCGACATATTCGTTTTCATATACCGTACCCATGAGTTTCGAATTTGGATCCGGCTCCCTGCGGATAGAGAGATTGACGTCCGCCATAGCGGTATAGTTGGCCGTAAACGGCGGCTCGGGAATAAACTCCTCGGGGATTTCAACGTCCTCACGGGCAGGCGCAAGTCCGGAAATCGGATCGGCGAGCACGTATCCCGTCACGCCCTGCTTGACGACCTTGTGCCACTGATGACCCAGCTCCAGAATGTAAACCGTTTCGCCCGCCTCCAGCGTCTGCATCGCCAGCGCAGATTTGCTCTGCGTCTGTCGGATGGTCAGCGCCTTATCCGCAACGCCCAGATAGACCGCATCCGCCGAATCATTATAGCCTTCGGCCGCCGCGAGATCCGCTACATTCTTGGAGAGGATATAGCCTGTCACACCATTCTTTTCAATGCGCGTCCATTTGCTTTCAAATTCAAGGATGCTGATGAATTCGCCCTCATCCACGCTGCCCAGCTTTTTGGCAGAAGTGGATTTCTTCTCTCGTATGGTCATCGCTTTTGTAACCGTGGCGGTGTATACGATCTCTTGGGCAAGCGAAACCGACGCAGCAGCCAGCGCAAGCGCAAGGATCAGAAAAGAAAGGATTTTTTTCATGCGCACATCCTCAAAACAGATTTTTTCTCCGCTTTTCTACGCGCGAAACAGCGAAGGGGGGGTGGAAAAGCAACGCTTTATCAATTGGGATAAGATGGAAAAGGGACGCTGCGGAGGAGGCGCAAGCGCGCTTCGTCCACAGCAGTCCCTCCTGTTTGATTGCAAAGCCGAGAGCGAGGATTACTCCTCATCGTCTCCCTCGTCCTCATCTTCATCAAAGACCTTGCGCTGGCAGTTCGGGCACAGATGCTCCTCTTCCATATCGAAGGCTTCCTCGTCAAAGAAGATCACGGTTCCGCAATGCGGGCACTCATACTCGATCAGCCCGTCGTCGTCCTCATCGTCTTCTTCCTCGTCGTAATCGTCATCGTCCTCTTCCTCGTCCTCATCCAAGGAAAAGAGCGCCTCTTCGATATCGCCGACGTCGCTGTCGATTTCCTCTACATAATCGGAAAGTTCGGAAAGCCTGCTCCGGAGTTCCTCATTTTCTTTCGCGAACGCCTCAAGCGCGTCAATCATGGCCAGCATCAGCTTGCCCGTTTCCGTTTCGGCATTGACGCCAAGACCCTCGCTCAAACCCTTCAGGTATGCGACCTTCTCGCCCATCATGCTCACAAAAACGCACCGCCTTTCGATTCTTCCTGTTCAAAAATCGACTCAAAGTCCTTACGCGCGGGACATGTAGGAACCGTCGCGGGTATCCACACGGATCTTGTCGCCGATGTTGACGAACAGCGGAACAGCGATCTGATAACCGGTCTCCAGCGTCGCCGGCTTGGTGGTGTTGCTGGTGGTATCACCCTTGAAGCCCGGCTCGGTATCGGTGACCTCAAGCACGACAAAGTTCGGAGCGTCCACGGAGAAGGCCTTGCCCTTGAAGAAACGAATGGTGGCCATGGTCTCTTCCTTCATGAACTTGATCGCTTCTTCGACCTGATCCAGCGTCAGCGGAATCTGCTCAAAGCTCTCCGGATCCATGAAATAGTAGAATTCGCCGTCGGTGTAGACGTACTGCATTTCCTTGGTTTCAAT
>CAZACG010000150.1:0-4512 GCA_964483645.1 uncultured Oscillospiraceae bacterium
AGCGGCATGAGCGCGCTCTGACTTATAAAATAAGTCGGAGCAAGCGATATAAAGCTTGCTCCGACGTGGTGCCGGTGGTGGGACTCGAACCCACACGGGTCGCCCCAACGGATTTTGAATCCGTCACGTCTGCCATTCCATCACACCGGCGGTACCTGTCTAGTATATCGGATTCAATGCCGGAAGTCAAGATGCAAGCTTGAAATTGTTGCGCTGTGCGGCTTAGAATTCATGGTCGAGGTAGTGGTCGCTCCTATTCGCGCGAGCGGGATGTTCAAAACGCTTGTAGCGCTCAAGGGCGCGCCGCTCGCGGTCGCGGTGATCGGCGAAGTAGAGACCTTCGCAGCAAAAGAGAACGATGAAAAAGAGTGTGACAATGACTAAAGGCATGGTCTGTCTCTCCTTGAACGGATGATTTGGAATGTCTTCCGTGGCGCAAATGGGGGCGTCCAGCGGAAGAACAGGGGCGATTATAACACAATCGCCGCCAAAAGGGAAGCGTTTATCGAGAATATTCGGCTGCAGGCGACTGCGCTGCGCGAAGGAAAGAAATCTTAACAACATATTCACCGTGGGTCATGCTATAATCAATTGATTTGCTGCGCATGCGGCGAAGTAGGCGAAAAAAGGAGATGGATGCATGCGAATCAAGAAGCTGTTTTCATGGTGCCGAGAGCTGATGATTCCAAGGCGGCAAAGCCCCAAGCTGATGGCGCGCAATCTGGTGATCATGATTGCCATGATTGCGCTTGCGTCTCTGGTCTGCGCCTTTTTGGACGTGCTGGGCGACGGGGACGATGCGGTGCCGTTTGTGTTTGTGCTGGCCGTGCTGCTGACGGCGAGGATGACGGACGGTTATTTTTACAGTCTGCTCGCCTCGTTGATCTCGGTGTTCTGCGTTAACTATGTATTCACCTACCCGTATTTTGAGTTTAACTTCACGATCACGGGTTACCCGCTGACCTTTGTGACGATGTTCGCCGTATCGGTGGTCGTCGGCATGCTGACCGATCAGGTCAAACGCCAGAGCCGCATTCAGATGGAAGCGGAGAAGGAAAAGATGAAGGCGAACCTGCTGCGCTCCGTCTCCCATGACCTGCGCACGCCGCTGACCTCGATTATCGGCTCCTCCTCTGCGGTGCTGGAGAACTACGATGTGTTTACCGACGAGGTGAAGCAGGACCTGATCGGTCATGTGCGCGAGGATGCGCAGTGGCTGATGCGGCTGGTGGAGAATATTCTCTCCATCACCAGAATTAACGACGGAGCGGTGCGCATCAAAAAGAGCATGGAAGCTGCCGAGGAGATCGCGGCAGAGGCCGTGAGCAAGTTCTATAAGCGCTTTGACAACATTCGTGTGCGCGTGCGGGTGCCGGATGATTTGCTGATGGTGCCCATGGATGCGACGCTGATTGAACAGGTGCTCATCAATCTGCTGGAAAATGCCGTGCTTCACGGACAGACGGCCACCGAAATCGTGCTCAGCGTGCGTGAGAAGGAAGGCGTGGCGGAGTTTTCCGTGCGCGACAACGGCGCGGGTATTGACGAGCATATTTTGCCGCGCCTGTTTGAAGAGCTTTTTCCGCATGCGGATCAGATGAATGCGGACGGGCGCAGAAATATGGGAATCGGACTGTCCGTGTGCATGAGCATTGTCCGGGCGCACGAGGGCAGGATGTGGGCTGAGAATATGCCGGAGGGCGGCGCGTGCGTGTCCTTCGCGCTGCCGCTTGAGGAGGATTGAAGATGGCTGTTAAGGGAAAGGTGCTCATCGTCGAGGACGACCGCGCGATTTGCAGTTTCATCCGGCGCGTGCTGGAGGCGAACGGCTACGAGGCGGTTGTTGTGCATACGGGACGCGAGGCGAACAGCCTGATTGCTTCGCATTGTCCCGACGTTGTGATTCTGGATTTGGGCTTGCCGGATATGGACGGCATGGAGGTTTTGGAAAATCTGCGCCGCTGGTCGCTGATGCCCGTGGTCGTCGTTTCCGCGCGCACGGATGAGCGCGAGAAGGTGCGCGCGCTGGACGCCGGTGCGGACGATTACATCACCAAGCCGTTTGGAACCTCCGAACTGCTGGCGCGCATTCGCACGGCGATCCGTCATACGCGCACGACCAACGGCAATGTGAGCATTGCCAAGGAGAATCGTTTTAAGGCCAAGGGGCTGGTCATTGACTATGACAAGTACCGCGTGTATATTGATGACAGGGACGCGGGGCTGACGCAGAACGAATTCAAGCTAGTGGCGCTGCTTGGCCGCTATGCGGGAAGGGTGCTGACCTACGATTATCTGATCCGCGAGATTTGGGGGCCCAATAAAACCTATGACAACCAGATCCTGCGCGTGAATATGGCCAACATTCGCCGCAAGATTGAGACCAATCCCGCCGAGCCGCAGTATATTTTTACCGAGGTTGGCGTGGGCTACAGGATGATCGAGGCGGATTGAGCCACGGCGCAGAGCATGCGTATGACAAAGGACGTCAGCGTTGGCGTCCTTTTTCTGTATAGAATGACGAGAATCGAGAAATGTAAGGCGAATTTGAAGGGGAGAAAGGATTTCTGTCGAATTTATTGCGAAATAGCCGATAGTTTACAGGCTTGCGCAAGCTTGTGTAAGGGAGGATTCATCATGTTCAGAATCGTCAGCAAGGAGCGTCTGAACCCGACGGTCACCAAGATGGTCATCGAGGCTCCGTTCGTGGCCCGCAAGGCGGAGCCGGGTCAATTCATCATCTTCCGCGCGCATGAGGACAGCGAACGCATTCCGCTGACCATTGCCGATTATGATCGCGAGGCGGGGACGGTAACGATCATTTATCAGATTGTGGGCGGATCTACGATGGAACTGGACGATATGCAGGAGGGCGAATGCCTTTGCGACTTTGTGGGGCCGCTGGGCGTTGCGACACATACCGAAGGACTCAAAAAGGTCTGCGTGGTCGGCGGCGGCGTGGGCTGCGCGATTGCGTATCCCGTGACCAAGAAGCTGCATGAGCAGGGATGCGAGGTGCATGCCGTGGTCGGCTTCCGCAACAAGGATCTGGTGATTTTGGAAGACGAATTCAAAGCGGTCTCCGACAAGCTCGCCGTGATGACGGACGACGGAAGCCATGGCGAAAAGGGGCTTGTGACGGCTACACTTGAGCAGCTTATTGCGCAGGGCAACGTCTATGACGAGGTGATCGCCATCGGTCCGCTGGTTATGATGAAATTCGTCTGCGCGGTTACCAAGAAATACAATGTGAAAACCATCGTTTCGATGAACCCGATCATGATTGACGGCACGGGCATGTGCGGCGGCTGTCGACTGACGGTCGGAGGCGAAACCAAATTTGCCTGCGTGGATGGACCGGATTTTGATGGGCATCTTGTTGACTTTGACGAGGCCATGAAGCGCGGGACGATGTATCGCGAGTTTGAACAGCATGCGCGTGAGGCGCATTGTAACCTGATGAACAAGGGGGTGGAGTAAGATGGCGATTCAGCGCAATATGGATATGAAGAAGTGTCCGATGCCTTCTCAGGATCCCAACGTCCGCAACAAGAACTTTGATGAGGTCGCGCTTGGATACACCTATGATATGGCGGTGAACGAGGCCAAGCGGTGCTTATCCTGCCCGAAGAAGCCTTGTGTGTCCGCCTGCCCGGTGCAGATTGATATTCCGGCGTTCATCGCCTGCGTGGCGAATGAGGATATGGAGGGCGCGTATAAGGTGCTGTCCGCGTCCTCTGCGCTGCCCGCTGTCTGCGGCCGCGTCTGTCCGCAGGAGAGCCAGTGCGAGGGCAAGTGCGTTCGCGGCGTGAAGGGCGAGCCGGTCGCGATTGGCCGTTTGGAGCGCTTTGTTGCCGACTGGCATCGCGAGCACTCGAAGGAAACGCCCGTTGCGCCGCCGAGCAACGGACACAAGGTCGCCGTCATTGGCGCAGGCCCGTCGGGGCTGACCGCTGCGGGTGATTTGGCGAAGCTGGGCTACAAGGTGACCATCTATGAAGCGCTGCATACGGCCGGAGGCGTGCTGGTCTATGGCATTCCCGAGTTCCGCCTGCCCAAGAAGATCGTGAGCAAGGAGATCGAAGGGTTCAAGGCTATGGGCGTTGAGATCCTGACCAACATGGTCATCGGCAAGGTGCTCACCATCGACGAGCTCTTCGAGATGGGTTTTGAGGCGGTTTACATCGCCTCCGGCGCAGGCTTGCCCAACTTCATGGGAATTCCGGGAGAAAGCCTGAAGGGCGTGTATTCTGCCAACGAATACCTCACCCGCATCAATCTGATGAAGGCTTATAAGGAGAACAGCAAAACGCCGATTCAGAAGAGCAGAAAGGTTGCCGTTGTGGGCGGCGGCAACGTCGCCATGGATGCCGCGCGCTCGGCCAAGCGTCTGGGCGCAGAGGAGGTTTACATTGTATACCGCCGCGGCATGCAGGAGCTTCCCGCCCGCAAGGAAGAGGTTGAGCATGCCGAGGAGGAGGGCATCATCTTCAAGACCCTGACCAACCCGGT
>CAZACG010000151.1:0-4507 GCA_964483645.1 uncultured Oscillospiraceae bacterium
ATTGTGAACAAGCTGCAGACTTCTGTTGACGACGCCGAGGGCTATGCCATCAACATGGTGAAGACCGACAATGCGGCCGCCTACACCAGCGTGCTTGAATAATCACAAAAAGGAATCCTAAATCCCGATTCGGAGGAAGGGTCATCAGGAAGTCTTCTTCCTGATGACCCTTTTTATTCAAGAATACTGAAAAAGGCGTGAAAGAAAATGGCGGATCCACAAGTGAAAAACATATTGTCGATACGAGGAATGTGCAAATCCTTTGGTCGTAACCGCGTGCTCGACCACATCAATCTGAATGTCAAGGAAGGCAGCATCATGGGCTTGATGGGCGAGAATGGCGCCGGAAAGTCCACCATGATGAAGTGCCTTTTCGGCACCTATCAGAAGGATGAAGGAGTCATCGTCTTCGACGGCAAGGAAGTCAATTTCTCCGGCCCGAAGGATGCGCTGGAAAACGGCGTAGCCATGGTGCATCAGGAGCTGAACCAGTGCCTGGAGCGGAGCGTAGTGGACAATCTGTTCTTAGGGCGCTATCCGACCAACTCCTTGGGCGTGGTTGATGAGACTCGAATGAAGAACGAGGCGGCCGATCTGTTCCGCAAGCTGAATATGACCGTAGATCTGACTGCGCCGATGAAAACCATGTCGGTTTCTGCGCGGCAGATGGTTGAAATCGCGAAGGCGATTTCCTATAATGCAAAGCTGATCGTGCTGGATGAGCCGACCTCCTCGCTGACCGTGCGCGAGGTGGCGAAGCTCTTTGAAATGATGCGTAATTTGAAGGCGCAGGGCATTTCTCTGGTCTATATCTCCCATAAGATGGATGAGATCTTTGAAATCTGCGATGAGGTCTCCGTTCTGCGCGACGGTAAGATGGTCGCGACGAAGAAGACCGAGGAAACGAACATGAACGAGCTGATTGCCGCGATGGTTGGCAGAACGCTCGATAACCGATTCCCGCCTGTGGACAACACGCCCGGCGACGTGGTGCTCTCTGTGCAGCATTTGTCCACCAAATTTGCTCCCAATCTGAAGGATATTTCCTTTGATGTGCGCGAAGGCGAGATTTTCGGCCTTTACGGACTGGTTGGTGCAGGACGCTCCGAGCTGCTTGAAACGATGTTCGGCGTTCGCACCAGAGCGGCGGGGCGCATGTACTATAAGGAACGCCTGATGAATTTCGCTAGCTCCAAGGATGCTATGGATCATGGCTTTGCGATGATTACGGAAGAAAGAAAAGCCACCGGTCTCTTCCTTGAAGGCGATTTGACCTTTAATACAACGATTACAAACCTGACGCATTACAAGTCCGGCATTGCGCTGAGCAAGGACAAAATGGTCAAGGCGACGGCCAATGAGATCAACGTCATGCACACCAAGTGCATGGGCCCGTCCGATGCAATTACCGCACTGTCCGGCGGTAACCAGCAGAAAGTTATCTTTGGCAGATGGCTGGAGCGCGACCCGGCGGTTTTCCTGATGGACGAGCCGACTCGCGGTATTGACGTGGGCGCGAAGTACGAAATCTACGAGCTGATTATCAAGATGGCGAAGATGGGTAAGACCATCATCGTCGTATCTTCCGAGATGCCGGAAATCTTGGGCATTACCAACCGTATCGGTGTGATGTCCAACGGAAGGCTGGCCGGTATCGTGAATACGCATGAAACGAATCAGGAAGAGCTGCTCAGACTCAGCGCGAAATATCTGTGATTGGAGAGAAGAACCATGGCAAATCAAGAGAAAATCCTCACGCTGGAGGCGGAGCAGAGCCTGCTCGCGCCAATTGACGCGTATGTAAGCGGCATCCAGCAGAAGATCGACGCACTGCGCAAGGATGGCACGGACAAGGTGCTCGCGCTGACGAACCATATGGCTATCGTCAAGGAAAATGCGAATTATTCGAAGGGCGAAAAAGCGAATATCATCGCTCAGGATAAGCAGAAGCTTGAGCAGGCGAAGAAGGTCGAGGAGAAGAACAAGGCTCAGATCAATTCGCTGATTGCAGACGCCGTCGCCTATCTGGATGAGTATTACGATCAGGAGTATTATACAAAGGTCGTGGCAGCCTGCGCGGCGGAGAAGGAAGCGGAGCTTGCCCGCTATACAGCCGAGGTTGCCGAGCTGAAGAAGCAGCATGAGGCAGAGCTGGTCAAGCTGACCAGCAAGGTCGAGATTAAGGATGAAAAGTATGTTTATAAGAACAGACTGTTTGATGCGAAGCTGAAGCATGAGTCCACGCTGCAAACGATCAAGGATCGTCAGCATGAGGCCTATATGCATCGCTATCACCTGATTGACCTGCTCAAGCTCTCCAAGTTCAGCTTTAAAGAGAACATGAAGCAGAAGCTGGAGAATTACAAATATTCCTTCAGCGCCAAGCAGTTCATGCTCAATAATGGTCTGTATATCGCTATCGTGTTTGTTTTCATCGTGCTGTGCATTCTTACGCCCATTCTCAAGGGAAAGCAGCTGCTGACGATGAAGAACGTCCTGACGATCCTCACGCAGGCGTCTCCGCGTATGTTCTTAGCGCTAGGTGTTGGCGGATTGATCCTCCTCGGCGGTACGGATCTGTCCGTTGGTCGTATGGTTGGAACGAGCATGGTGCTTTGCACGATGATCATGCACAAGGGCGTCAACACCGGTTATTTCTTCGGTCATGCCTTTGATTTTACGGCCATTCCCGTGGGCCTGCGTATCGTGCTGGCACTGGTCGTTTGCTGCTGCGTGACTACGGCGTTTACCTCGCTGGCAGGCTTCTTTACAGCACGCTTTAAGATTCACCCCTTCATTTCCACCATGGCCAACATGCTGATTATGTTCGGTTTGATGACGTATGCGACGCAGGGCGTGTCCTTCGGCGCAATTGAGAAGGAAATCAAGAACATGATCATGCCGACGATTGGCGGATTCCCGACGATCATTCTCTGGGCTGTCGCCGTCATCCTCGTGATGTACTTTATCTGGAATAAGACAACCCTCGGCAAGAACATGTATGCGGTAGGCGGCAACCCCGAGGCGGCGGCCGTGTCCGGCATTTCCGTGTTCAAAGTTACGATCATCACCTTCGCCATTGCGGGCATTCTGTATGGCTTCGGTGCGTGGCTTGAGTGCATCCGCATGGTGGGCTCCGGCTCTGCTTCCTATGGTCAGGGCTGGGAAACGGACGCAATCGCAGCCTGCGTTGTCGGCGGTGTGTCCTTTAAGGGCGGTATCGGCAAGATTCAGGGTATCGTCGTCGGCGTGCTGATTTTTACCGCGCTGACCTACTCCCTGACGATCCTCGGCGTGGATACCAACCTTCAGTTCGTCTTCTCCGGCATCATCATTCTGGCGGCGGTTACCATCGACTGCCTGAAGTATGTGCAGAAGAAGTAAGAAAAAACATTAAGTTCAAGGATTAGAAAGAGGGGCTGTCAGGATAAGGAACCGGATATTCTAAGAGATACTAAGTGCTTGGTGGACAATGGTTTCCGAAGGGCGAACGGAAAGCCCCTTGGCGAGGTTTGGGACGAAGCTCATTCCGCAGGTCGGCAATGCTTAGAAAATGGACTTCTTAGAGTGTTTGGTGATTTATCCCGGCAGCCCCTTTATGTGTATACGATCCTCGATCAAACGAGCGATGAAGAAAAAGCGATCAGGGTGCAAAGCGTGACCGAACGCTTAACGATGACATCGCTTGGTTTGATTGGAAAGCAGGATCGGAGCTGTGACAGGAGAGAAAAGGCATGACGGAACAGACGAGAGAAATGCAGGCGCTCTGCGCGATTCGCAAGGAAATGGCAGGGATTCCGGGACATACGGGCTTCTACTATAAAAATCTGGTTACAGGAACGACGTTTGGCGTGCGCGAGGACGAGGACTTTGGTGCGGCGAGCGTCATCAAGCTGCCGCTCTTCATGCTGATTCTCCAAAAGAGCGCAGAGGGCGAGATGAGCATGGAGGAAAAGCTGACCATTACGGCAGAGGAAAAAGTGCCTGTCTGCGGCGCTGTCACGCTGTTCACCGGAGATGTGACGGCGGATGTGCGCACGCTTTGTCGACTGATGATCTCCATTAGCGATAACACGGCGACCAACAAGCTCATCCGTCGCTGCACCATGGAAGGCGTTGACAAGGGCTTCAAGGCGATGGGGCTTGAAAAGACGAAAATCCGCCGTCAGCTCTTTGACAGCGCGGCGTCCGCAGCAGGCATTCAGAACAGCATTTGCCCGCAGGAAATCGGTATGTTGCTTGAGCAGCTTTGGAAAAACGAGTTTGTCAGTCCGGAGGTTTGCCGTGAGGCGATCGATATGCTGCTTCTTCAGCAAATTGATCACAAGCTCAACGGTAAAATCTGCGGCGAGGTGGCCATTGCACATAAAACCGGCGAGGATGAGCGTCTGAGCAACGATGTGGGCATTGTTTACGCGCCGCAGCCGTTTGTCGTCTGCTTTGCGGGTCATGACACGGACGTTTATGCATGGGAGGATCTCATGCGCAGAGGAACGTACGCGCTGTA
>CAZACG010000152.1:0-4499 GCA_964483645.1 uncultured Oscillospiraceae bacterium
CTTTAGTCTGCGCAACAGGTCCGCTGAACGTCAGACGACCGATTCCGTTGTCGATTGCGCCGCTTGAAAAGTCAAAGGTTCCGTCCTGCTTGAGCTCGTTCAACGCACGCAGATAGAATACGTAGCCGTATACCTGATCTGTCTGTACATCCAGCACAAGGAACCCAAGCTCATCGCCATTCACAGTCGCGCGGACAACAACCTCGTCCAAAGCGTCCTCATCCAGATTCAGCACGGCGAAGTCAGTCGGCACGACGGCTCCATCTATTTCAAGGCACTCTCCAAGCTCGTCGATCATTCCGGGGCCGCCGGATGTCTCAAACGCTTCTTCCCCCAGCAGCACCAGGCTCAATGCCCTTGGCAAAGTGTCTTTCGCATCCACAAGCTTTGACACCTCTGCGCTCACATAGCCAAATTTCCCCTCGTATTGCACATAGTACCAGCGGCTGTCGGTCTCGCCCAGCACCGTAAAAGCATCGTCCTGAGCTATGACATCCAGCGTATCCGCCTTCACGGAGGGAACTCTGCGCAGCCGCGCGCCGACCTTGGGCGTGGCGACGCCAAAGGGCTGATCGGGGATAACCTTCGCCGCAGCCTCGCCGATTTTCAAATAGTCTGCATGCATGAAACCATGCTCTGCACCGATGCGCACGGGGACAAAATTGCCCTGTGCTCTGCCCGTGATTTCGACCTGCGTTCCTGTAAAGTACAGTCCGAGCGAGCGCGCATTCTGCGAGGGCTGCGCGCGCAGATGCAGCCTGTCCGAATTTCCGGCGTCGATGACCGCTGCATCAACATCCTGCGCACACGCCAAGCCCGCGCAAAAAACCGTCAGCCAAACAGCAAGCAGCGCCGCATATGCTCCCGTCCTTTTCATCCAAACCGCCTCCATGAGAAGTATACTATCAAGACGAAGCAAAGCGCTGTAAAATTGCATGTGCCTGCCATTTTTTGAAGATTTTGTTTCGGGTGGAAAAAGCTGTGCGTCCTGCCGTCCGCTGTGCTATAATAGATTCATCTCAACAAGGAGGCAGCCACTTTGCAATCAGACTGCATCATTCTCGGCGCAGGTGCGTGCGGCCTTGCCGCTGCCTGCGCGCTCGGCGAGGCCGGACTGCGCGTCACGCTGGCTGAAAAGCTTGACCGCGTGGGCAAAAAGCTTCTGGCGACAGGCAACGGGCGATGTAATCTTTCCAACGAGGATATGAATCCCGCTTATTACGGTGCAGCTGCGCCGTTTGTTCAAAAGGTGTACGAGAAGACGCCGCCCCATGAGATGCTCGCCTTTTTTTCCCGTCTGGGGCTGATGACCGCAAGCGAGGAGGGCCGAATCTATCCGCGCACGATGACGGCTGCCTCCGTGCTCGACGTGCTGCGCGCGGGGATCGACAGGGAGAATATCTCCCTTCGCACCTGCTGTGAAGCCGTATCCCTCTCGCCCTCGCGCAGAGGCGGCTGGTCCGTGCAGCTTTCCTCCGGCGAGGGGCTGTTTGCGCCCAACGTGCTTTTGTGCATGGGCGGCAGCGCCGCCCCGGGCATGGGGACGGACGGCTCCGGCACGCGTATGCTGCATACGCTCGGCCACAGGATTACGCCGCTTGTCCCTGCTCTGGTGCAGCTCAAATGTGATCACAGCGCGCTGCGCTCTCTCAAGGGCATTCGCACACGGGCTGCTTTGACGCTTGAAATTGACGGCAGCGCCGCCGCGAGCGAAACGGGCGAGCTCCTCTTTGCCGATTACGGCGTATCCGGCGTATGCGTCTTTCAGCTCTCCGCTTTGGCTTCACGTGCGCTCGCGCAGAAAAAGGCGGTTCGCCTCGTTATCCACCTGCTGCCTGAGTTGAAGGACGGCACGCGCGCTTGGCTCGACGCGCGCATCGCTCTGCTTGACGACGCAATGCTTGGCGCGCTGTTCACCGGTGTTTTTCCGCGTCTGCTTGCACAGGCCGTTATTCGGGAGGCCAAGCTCGCTCCCGACGTCCCCTGCAACGCGCTTTCGCAGGCAGAACGCGGCGCGCTCGTTCAGGCCATTTCTGCGTTTTCCATGCCCGTCACGGGAACACAGGACTTTGCACACGCGCAAGTGACGGCGGGCGGCCTAGCACTTGACGAGGTTGACCCATATACCCTGCGCTCGCGCATCATTGACGGCCTGTATGTTGGCGGAGAAACGCTCGACGTGGACGGCCCCTGCGGCGGCTACAATCTGCATTTTGCCTTTGCCTGCGGCCTGACTGCCGCCAAGGCCATCGCCCCAATCAGCCCGTAAACCGGAAAGGAGCGCCATGATTCGTCTACACAATATCAAAATCCCGCTCGCCTATACGGAGCAGACGCTGCTTTCGGCGGGCGCAAAGAAGCTCTGTATCTCTCCCGCGCAGATCGCGCACTGCGGCATTTCTAAAAAGAGCGTGGATGCGCGCAAAAAAAGCGACGTCTGCTTTGTCGTCTCGCTGGATATCCGACTCAAAAACGAGAAGGATGAGCGCAGGCTCGCCGCCAAGCTCACCCCTTCCCTTGGCGGCATCGTCAAACCGTATGCGCCGCCCGCCGCGCCGCAGCTGTATAAAGTGCCTGCCGTGCGTCCGGTTGTCGTGGGCTTCGGCCCTGCGGGTCTGTTCGCCGCGCTGACGCTGGCTGAAGCGGGCGCATGTCCCATCGTGCTCGAGCGCGGTCAGGACGTTGAAACCCGCACGCGTGACGTACGCGCCTATTGGGAAAACGGACAGCCTGCGTTTAATTCCGCCTCCAACGTTCAATTCGGCGAGGGCGGCGCGGGGACGTTCTCCGACGGCAAGCTCAATACCGGCACCAAGGATCCGCGCACGGAGCATATTCTGCGCACCTTTGTGCGCTTTGGCGCGCCCGAGGACATTCTCATCCAAGCCAAGCCCCATATCGGCACGGACAACCTAGCCCACGTGGTCAAGGCCATGCGCGAGCAGATTCTTTCGCTGGGCGGCGAGGTTCACTTTGGCGCGCGCCTGACCTCGCTTGAGCGCCAAGACGGCGCGCTTGTCGCTCTAACCTATGAGGACACTCAAGGCATGCATACGCTTCCTGCTCAGTACGTCGTTCTGGCCATTGGCCACAGCGCACGCGACACCTTCGCTATGCTACATGAGGCACGCTTCACTCTTGAGCAGAAGCCCTTCTCCATCGGCGCACGCATCGAGCACCCGCAAACGCTCATCAATCATTCGCAGTATGGCGATGCATCCGGTCATCCCGCGCTCGGCGCGGCAGATTATAAGCTCGCGCTGCATCTGCCCTCCGGTCGCAGCGTCTATACCTTCTGCATGTGTCCCGGCGGCAGCGTCGTTGCCGCCGCAAGCGAGCCGGACAGCGTGGTAACCAACGGCATGAGCTGTTATGCGCGGGATCTTGAAAACGCGAACAGCGCGCTGCTCGTCTCCATCGGCCCGGAGGACTTCGGAAGCGATCATCCGCTGGCAGGCATGTTCCTTCAGCGCGACATTGAACGCCGAGCCTTCGTCATGGGCGGCAGGACGGGCAAAGCGCCCTGTCAGCTTGTCGGCGATCTGCTTAAGGGGCAAAAAACCACGGCGCTACGCTCGGTTGTGCCCAGCTACAGGCCGGGTGTCGTCTGCTGCGATATGGGCGAGCTGCTGCCCGCCTATGTCGTCGATGCGATGCGCGAGGCGCTTCCCCTGCTCGGACGCAAGCTGCATGGCTTCGATCATCCCGACGCAGTGCTGACCGGCCCGGAAACCCGCTCCTCCTCTCCTGTACGCATGCCGCGCAGAGAAACGCTTGAAAGCGTGGACGTCGCCGGTTTATATCCCTGCGGCGAGGGTGCGGGCTATGCGGGCGGCATCACGTCCGCCGCCGTCGACGGCGTGCGCTGTGCGCAAGCCGTTGCGCATGCGCTGACCGGCGAATAATCACAGCTCGCCCAGCGCGCTGCGCAGTCGGTCTGCCAGCACGCAGGCCATGGCCTGAGCATATGCGCGGCTGCTCTCTCCCATGGAGGAATCCTGCGCCTGCTGCACAAGCGCGCACCAGTCCATCAAGCTCTGCGCCAGCTGCGTATAGAGGGCGCTCTCAGGATGCGCCGTCAGCGCAACCTGCGCCTTGCTCCGCGTTTGCGCAACAAGCATGTCAAGCTGCGCATCGCCGCTGTCAAGCGTCTCAAGCAATGTATCCGGCAGGCACAGCAGCTCGGATACCGCCTGCAATTCCTCCGTCTCCGCATTCAGACGAAGGTGAATCTGCGGCAGCGTTTCATGCACCGCAAAGGTCTCCCTTCCGGCCGCAGTTGCGCGTTCAAGCCCTTCCTCGCTCAGTGAAGCGCTGCACACCAGACGCATGCGCTCCCGCTGCCAGACCACGCAGGGAATCCCCGCCTCAAGTAAGCGCTCAGCCTCCGTCTGCGCACGCTCGCCGCTTTCATACACGCCGAGCTGTAGCGCATATACCTCAAGCTCCGGGAGGATAAGCGTCTGCGTTTGCACATCATGACTCGCAAAGCCCCGAAA
>CAZACG010000153.1:0-4497 GCA_964483645.1 uncultured Oscillospiraceae bacterium
GGGAACGCACGGACATGTGCTGTGCGTGGCGGGCAGCGAGGGCATGGCCGGCGCAGCCTGCCTGTGCACAAGCGCCGCGATCAGAGCGGGCGCAGGGCTGGTAACGGCGGCATGTACGATGCCGGTGCTCAATGCCTTGCAGACGCTTGTTCCCTGTGCGATGGCGCGCGTGGTCAGCTATGGCGCTTCGATCGACGAAGGCGCGGGGGAGGAACTCGACGCGCTGGCGCAGGGAAAGCGCGCGCTGGCGCTTGGTCCGGGCCTTGGCACGGATGAGGGTACGTGGCGTGCGTTGATGGGGCTGATCGCCTCGGATATCCCCAAGGTGATTGATGCGGACGCGCTCAATCTCCTTGCCCGTCATGGCGGACAGGTCGGAAAAAATACCGTGCTGACGCCGCATCCGGGCGAAATGGCGCGGCTGCTCGGTCTGTCCATTGAGGAAATCGTAAACTCACCGATGGAATGCGCGCTCAAGCTCTCTCAACAGATGGGCGTCTGCGTGCTTTTAAAGGGTGCGACGACCATGATTGCGCAGGGCGAGGAGCTTTCCATGAATATCACCGGCTGCGACGGCATGGGTACGGGTGGCTGCGGCGATGTGCTCACGGGCGTAATTGCCTCGCTGATGGCGCAGGGCATGAGTCCGATGGAGGCGGCGCGCGTGGGCGCGCATGTTCACGGACGTGCGGGCGAGCGCGCGCAGCAAAAGCTGGGCGCACGTGCCGTGACGGCATGGGACGTCATGGAAAACCTCCGCATAGAATGATAATGCAGGGATGAGGCTTCATGACCTGAATGCAAGGTTGTGTGAGCCGTGGAGATTATACGCGGAGATATTTTCATCGCCAATCTCGATCCCGTTGTAGGCAGCGAGCAGGGCGGCGTTCGTCCTGTGCTGATCGTGCAGAATAATCGGGGCAATCGCTTTTCTCCGACGGTCATCGTCGCCGCGATGACGTCAAAGCTTGTTAAAAACGATCTGCCGACGCATGTATGGGTCAGCAGCAGGGACAGCGGACTGAAAAGCGATTCGCTTGTTTTGTGCGAACAGATCAGGACGCTTGAAAAAAGCCGCCTGCGCGCGCATGCCGGGCGCATTGAGGGCATGGCGCTCTCGCGCGTTGACGATGCGCTGCTGTGTGCAATGGGAATCGTCAAATAAAGGAAGCAGGGCATGTCCCTGCTTCTGTATGGCAAGATTAAGGACAAGCAAAGGGCAGGGTGTTGAACATGAACAGATTCAGGGAAATCGACTGGAGGAAGGAAGGCACGCAGCTTGTGCGGGATTATATCGCCATGGTCTTTGGCACGCTGCTGCTGGCGTTTGCCTTTACGTCGTTTTTTATTCCACATGATATTGCGCCGGGCGGCGTGTCGGGCCTTTCCACCGTATTAGCCAGCATGCTGCCTGTGAGCGTGGGCGCGCTGAGCTTTTTGATTAACCTGCCGCTTTTTCTGCTGGGAATGCGCACGGTCGGCTGGCGCTTTGCCGTGCGCTCGTTTGCTTCCATGACGCTGCTGTCTGTGCTGATAGACATCCTGCCGCCCGTGGATCTGACGGGCGACATCATGCTGGCTTCCATGTTCGGCGGCGTGATCATGGGCGTGGGGCTTGGCATTGTGGTGCGCGCAGGCGCGACGACGGGCGGCACGGATATGGCGGCGAAGCTGCTGCATGGCGCGCTGCCGTTTTTGAGTATCCCCGTGATTTTGCTGGGAATTGACGCGATGGTGGTCATCGTCGCCGCTGCGCGCTTTGGCATGGCGGCGGGCTTTTATGCGCTGTTATCCCTTTATGTATCCACGCTGGCGATGGACGCGGTCATCAAGGGCTTTAATACCGCGATGCAGTTTGTGATTATTACCAGCAATCCTGAGCCGATCATTCGCCGGATTCACGTGGATTTGGAGCGCGGCTGTACGCGGCTTGAAGCCAGCGGCACGTACAGCGGAAAGCGCGTGGGAGCGCTCCTGTGCGTGATCTCGCGCATGGAGGCTGCACGGCTGAAGAAGATCGTGGCCGAGGAGGATCCGCGTGCGTTTGTGACGGTGTGCAGCGTCCACGAAGCGCTGGGCGAGGGCTTTGACGGAATCCGCGAAAACTAGATAAAGCAATGGACATGGGCGAAGGCTGTTTACAAAGCAGGGTTTATGATGGTATAATAAACCAATAACAGCGCTGCTTTGCGGTGCTGAATATAAGGGAAGAAAGAGGTACGACACATGAACAAGAAGAAGCTTGTGATGCTCATTGTGATCCTCGCTGTGATCCTTGCCGCTGCGGCGGTGATCGTCAGTCAGGTGAGCCCGAAGCAGGAGGCGCAGGTTGATATTGCGCTGGTTACGGACGTGGGTACCATCGATGACGAATCCTTCAATCAGGCGTGCTGGCAGGGCGTCGAGGCCTTTGCGACCGAGAAGAAGCTCAAGTATCAGTATTATCAGCCGGCGGCGGACAGCAACGATGAGCGTATGAATTCCATCGCGCAGGCGGTTGCCGATGGCGCGAAAGCCGTCGTTCTGCCGGGCTACCTGTTCGGCGCAACGGTTGCGCAGGCGCAGGAAATGTATCCGGAGGTCAAGTTTATCGCGGTAGACGTCTCCGAGGGCGATTTGGGAACCACTGCGCTTGATAACCTGTACTGCGCGATCTTCGGCGAGGAGCAGGCGGGTTATATCGCGGGCTATGCGGCCGTCAAGGACGGCTACACCAGGCTTGGCTTCCTGGGCGGCATGGCGGTTCCGGCTGTTCAGCGCTACGGCTATGGTTTTGTTCAGGGTGCGAATGCGGCGGCTGTGGAGATGGGCGTAAGCATTGAGATCAAGTATACCTACGGCGGTCAGTTCTTCGGCGATGCGAACATCACCGCGAAGATGGACGGCTGGTATTCCGAGGGCACCGAAATCGTCTTCGCATGCGGCGGCGGTATCTATACCTCTGCGGTGGAGGCTGCGCTGGCGCATAACGGCTATGTCATTGGCGTTGACGTCGATCAAAATTATGTGGGCCGTAAGGGCATGGAAGAGAACGGCTGGGCATACAACCCCTTCGTAACCTCTGCGATGAAGGGCTTGCAGGCGGCGACCGAGAGCGCGCTTGATAAGGTCTTTGCCGATCAGTGGGCCGAAATCGGCGGCAAGATTGAAACACTCAATCTGCAGGCCGGTAACTATGTGGGTCTGCCGACTGCCGAGGCTTCTTGGAACTTCAAGACCTTTACGATTGCCGATTACGAGGCTGTGCTCGCAGGCATTGCGGATGGAAGCATTGAGGTTTCTGCCGAACTGGTCAAGCCGACCGTGGAGGAGAACGTAACGGTTTCTTATATCGAGTAATTCCTTGATTTGACAGGCTGTCAGGATAAGCGGATATTCCAAACTAAACGACGTATTTTGCATCTAAGTGCGAAGGAGAAGAGCTGCCGCGCAAAGCGAGATACCGATGTTTGGAAAAAATATCCGGCTGTATCCTGACAGCCTTTTTTGACGTATAGAAAATTACGCAAAGCAGCGAGCAAGGAATAGCTTTATACTGCAAGCTGTTGCGGAAGAGGGGCGCTTTCTCGTGATACTATTCTTCAATCAAATTGAGCCTTGAGGAACTCCCACGTCAGGCCTCGTTTCGCTCCCTGACTACTTTGATCAAAATCGCTTCGCGATGGAGTACGATGGGGGATTTCATCCCATCCCTCCCAGCTTGGGGACATTGTCCCCAGTCCCCCTTCTTCGCTTCGCGCTGATAGCTCATTTTGATCTGAGATGAGTATGACAGGAAGCGGGAACGTAAATTTCGCTTGGTACTTGCCATTTTGGCGCTTAAAGGGTACAATAGAGGTTGTGTAGACAGGAGAAGACGAAAATGACGGGTTCGGAGTTTTGTCTGCGCCTTGCAGAAGATTGTGGCCTGAGCGTCGGTGCGCATGTGCTGGCCGCCGTGAGCGGCGGCGCAGATTCGACGGCGCTGCTTTGTTTTTTGTGTGAAGCGAGGGACACGCTGGGCATTGAGCTGTCCTGCGCGCATGTTGAGCATGGAATTCGCGCAGAGGATTCCCTTGAGGATATGGCGTTTGTGCGCGCGCTCTGTGCACGGCTTCAGGTTCCATTTTATGCTTCGCGCGTTGACGCGCCTGCGCTGGCGAAGAAGCTTGGTTGCGGAATCGAGGATGCGGCGCGCAGACTGCGCTATGATTTTTTGCAGAAAACCGCACGCGAAATCCATGCAGATGTGATTGCCGTGGCGCATCATCGCGGTGATCAGGCGGAATCGGTCTTGCTGCATGCGGCGAGGGGAAGCGATGTGCGCGGTCTTTGCGCAATGCGCATGCGGCGGGGGAATATCATTCGTCCCTTGCTCAACTGCTCGGCGGACGAGCTGCGTAAATACCTTCGTGCTCAAGGCATAGCTTGGCGCGAGGATGGCACCAATGCGGATTTGCGCTATGCGCGCAACAGGATACGGCATGAGGTGATTCCTGCGCTTGAGGCGGTCAGCCC
>CAZACG010000154.1:0-2479 GCA_964483645.1 uncultured Oscillospiraceae bacterium
TCCTTCAGGCGATGGGCAAGGCGGCGGCGTCCACGATGCTTTCCATGGTGCGCGAGATCGTCTTTGGTGTGGGTTTTGCGCTGTTGCTTCCGCGTTTCTTCGGTCTGGACGGCGTGCTGTATTCCATGCCGGTGTCCGATGTGCTGACGGCGGTGATTTCTGCGATCGTGATCGCGCGCGCCTATCGCCAGCTTGATCGAGCGCAGCGGGCGACGAACTGATTTTCGGCAGAAGATATCGACCCCAATAGCGCCTCTCGCCGTGGGAAAGCGACAACATTTCCTCCGGCGAGAGCCATTTTAAAAATTTTTTCAAAAAATGTGTCAAAAGGGCTTGCACAATCGGCGATAATCTGCTATAATACGATTCGTTGCCAACGCTGATATAGCTCAGCAGGTAGAGCGCATCCTTGGTAAGGATGAGGTCCCCGGTTCGAATCCGGGTATCAGCTCCATGCTAAAACCGCCTTCGCTTATAGATAGTGAGGGCGGTTTTTCTATGTATTGTTTGTTTTTTCGGAACGTGTGCCGTGCTGATGGAACGCGACTTTTGTTGACTAATAAAGACCTCTTGCAGAAAAAAGCCGGTATTTCAATTATTTCGTCAAAAAAACTGATTTTTTAGGGCTGATTTTTCTAGATGGAATAAGGTTTTTTTCGAGGTCGTTCACATCAAAAAAACCGTCAATTTGCTCCATAAAGCGCTGCAATCGGGGCGGCTGAATTACGGCTTTGATAACGTCCCTGAACATAGTATTTCATTGTTGTGGAAGCGTTCGAATGTCCTGCTGCCGCCTGAACCTGTTTAACGTCTTTCGTGGTATCATACAAATCGGTTAAGACGGTTGTTCTAAATCGGCTTGGGGTAATGCTGTCGTCAAACTGCAAGTCTTTTTGAATACGCGCACACATTTTTTTGACCTGAGTATAAGATAGCGGCTTCTGTCCTCCCAAGATAAACTCATCGTCTGCAACTTGTGGCAAATGACGCTTTGCTTGTGGGGCAAGGTCTAAGTCTCTGCTTCGATAATCGTTCTTTGTTCCCTTAATCTCAGGCTGGTTTCTGTTTGGATGAATGACAGCACGACGAATGCGAATCTTGTTTTCGTCAATATCTGCACCCATTAGCCCCAACACTTCCTCGGGGCTAAACGGATGAAGCGCCACTAAAGCAAGATACGCTCTATCCATAGGTTTTTTCACTTTATCAATGTTCTGCACGAGGTATTTCATCTGTTCAACGCTGTAAAGCTCCCTATGCTTGGAACTTTTACCGTTAATTCGAACGTTTTTTGACCTCAACGGATTTTTTGTAATAAGCCCATCTTCTAACGCCTGTTCCAAGACCATGTTTAGAACGTTTTTTACCTTGTTCTTGGTTTCTTTTGAAACGTCACCCATTTTGTTAAACACGGTCTGTATATCAGCCGAAGTAAGATCTTCAATGTTCATGTCGCCAATAATGGGGTTAATGTGAATTCTTAACTGACGCTCATATGTAATGCTTGTTACAGTTTCGATATTGGGCTTTGAGAACACTTCAAACCAACGTTGCGCATATGGCTTGAAGGGGTGCTTGCTGCTCGTAGTATGCTTTAGTTGTGTGGTGTGGGTATTGCCTTGTGCGGCTTTTATCACGTTTTCGGCATATTCCTGTTCAGAGTTGCCGGACACCCAACGTTTTTCGCCATTGATTGTAATTGGACGGCGAATCTTTGCCGCTTGTGTTGCCATGTCTGCGGATTCCTCCCTTGACATGTCTGCCCATTCTTCTGTGAAATTTTCAAAGTTCAATCCCTTTAATTCTGCGAGTGTCTGCTTTGAAGCGTTCAACGCTACAGATTGCATCATTTGTTCTAGGGCTTCTTGGTTCAGTATAACACGGTTGTCAATAGGATTTCTGCAAGCTGACTTTGTTCGAATTTGCATATTGCTGCTCGTGTTTGTGCTGTGAATCATATTCGTCATATGTATACCCGCTGATATGTCTTTTTACATAGGCATATCCTTTCTGCCTTTCTGGCGTGTAATTGATATCTATGTGAATAGCCTGTGCGGCTAGTTTTTCTTTAGGGGGCGTTATTAGGAGAGAATTGCGTTTTTTCGCCCCTAAAACGCTTTCCAGCTCCACGGTAGATAGAATCCCTTAGTCGAATGTTCAAACGATTTTAGCCCCCGAAAAATTGAATTTAGTGCCGTATGCTGGAGCTTGAGCATGGCTTAACTCTGCAAAAATCGGCTTTAGTGCATTGCATGGCTGTTTGTCTTAGGGGGCGTTATTAGGAGAGAATTGCGTTTTTTCGCCCCTAAAACGCTTTCCAGCTCCACGGTAGATAGAATCCCTTAGTCGAATGTTCAAACGATTTTAGCCCCCGAAAAATTGAATTTAGTGCCCAAACGATTTTAACCCCTGAAAAATTGAATTAAGAGCCGTAGGATTGAGCTTGAGCCTGTTCCCACGGTCTGACGCTAGCTCACAA
>CAZACG010000154.1:2579-4493 GCA_964483645.1 uncultured Oscillospiraceae bacterium
TGCCATCGATCAGCTCTCCGGTTCTCTCTGGTTCTCTGAGGGAAGGAGAACAGCAACGAAGAGCCGTAGGATTGAGCTTGAGCCTGTTCCCACGGTCTGACGCTAGCTCACAACGTCCGCTGCCATCGATCAGCTCTCCGGTTCTCTCTGGTTCTCTGAGGGAAGGAGAACAGCACTTCTTCTCGTTTCTCCCTGCTCCCTTTCTCTCTCTATTTATCTTCTTTCTAAAGGGGGGAAGAAGGAGCGATACGGTTCTAGGAGAATCTAACCTTCTTTGCCCCTAGGGAAACCCATACGAAAACCGCTAAGATTTAAGGCAGTTTTCGACGCTCAAAAGCACGGAAAAATCAGGACAGAAAACGCTAAAAATGGGCGAATCTTATTACCCCATTTGACAGGCAAAAATTGCCTTAAATGACAATTTCAACATGCCGTTAGTTGTTTCTTGTAATATAACTATTTATTGCGGATACAATTTCTTCACAGAAAGCTTTGAACTGTGCCTTGCTGATGTTTTGTATCGAATAGTATCTGGCGTAATATTTTGACTTGTCTAGCAGTTTTTGCGCGTCTGTTTCCCCTGTAAGAAGCTGGAAGAAACCACGAACTTGCTTATTTGAAAAAATGTATCGGCTATTATCGAACAAAAAATCATAAGGCGTTCGCTTCTTTTTTGTGCCGTTCTTCATGCTGACGTACTTGCTGAGAAGCCGCTTGTTAATCTCTTGCAGCGCGATTTCGTAGAAGTCTGGCAACGCCTGAATTTCATACGTCATTGCTTTCAGTATGGAAAACACATCGTTTAATCTGCTTTGATTCGTGCTGTTGCGGATGTATTTAATTTCTAGTCTCCAATATGCTCCACGTGAAGGGTCTTCAATCAGTTTGTTATACAGCGTGAATCGGATAGGAGAACTGCTGTTTGTCGTGCTTATGCCCTTGCTTTCCTCTGCAATCCATGTGATGTATTGGGTAAAGTCTCGTTCTGATAGCTTTTTCCTGACGATATACACGGAAATAAGCAGATATGCAATTTTGTAAAAGGTGTCCTTGTTCTGTTCCTGCATGCAGTCTATTGCAAAATCAGCACGACGAAAACGTATGTCGTCACGCTCAAACCCTTCTGAATATACCCAATCGCGCAGAATACGTTCAAATTCCCTCAAGGATGTACAATCACCAGCCGGAAGCGTTTCCCCATAAAGCACTTCTTTGTTCGGATTAAAGCGGAACGTCACGGAATCGTATCCGTTGTTTGTCTTCCAGTGTGAAATCCGATTTGGATCTTTTCTGCTATCCCTGTTCGTGATGAGATCAATTCCTTCACGACGGAAAATCTCTGCTTCTGTCGTATGTACCATGCTTGCGTCGATGAGTGATTTGTATTCCTTTTTTGCCATTGAATCAGCCTTTCTACAAAGAAGTTGCACCCACCATTTCGGCGAGTGCAAGAGCTATTATAGTACACTGCTCACAATTATGCAAACTTGCGCTCGTGCAATCGAACCAACTTTTCTGGTTATTTGATTGATATCACACGTGCTGTAACGATGCGAATAAAACCTTGAATTAAGGCGGTTTCAAAGCATATCGTGCATTATTCATCATCCCGTTTTTGTGCATCGTGTTCTAAATGTGGATGTAAAGTTTTGCTATAATGACAGTCCAAATTGTGGGGATTTGCTCGTGATTTTTCGTCTCCATGGCAGGGAAAAGATACTTTGTTATGTTATCATAACTGTGTTTTCGCGTCGTTCTTATGTTGTTTTGCTATTGCAGAACTGCCTTGGTCTAAGGGTGATTCTCTATGTTATTTGTTGGGAACTGCTGGAGGATTGAGGGCTGATAGCACGCAGTCGATGAAGTTCAGCGAGCTTAAAAGTTTTTGTCTTGTTCAAAATGAACAAGACAAAA
>CAZACG010000155.1:0-4481 GCA_964483645.1 uncultured Oscillospiraceae bacterium
ATCCTCGGAAACGCGGATCTTCTTGCCCTTAAGAGACTCGATGCTCTCGAGCGGGAAGTTGGCGAAGAAGTGACGGAAGCCTTCCTCGGCGTAGGTCAGGCCGCGCAGCGGCAGACCGATCTCCTGCGGCTCGGCGAGGAACTCGTCAGCCAGCTCGCTGTTGGCGAACTTCCAGAAGTGCTCGCGGTTGGCGAAGGTATACGGGATGTTGAGCAGGGTGGCCTTGTTGCAGCCATAGTTGGTCAGCGCGAAGGCGGAAAGACGAGCAACGTCAACGGTGTCGCCGCCGCCGAGGATGCCGTCCAGAATCTGAGCCTCAGAGCCCAGAACGCCGGAAGCCTGCACGTCAACGAGGATTTCGCCGCCGGAAATCTCCTCCAGCTTGGTCTTGAACGCAGTAGCGGTCTGACCGACGATGGTATCAATCGGGTTAACCTCGGCATAGGTCAAGGTGATCGGCTCGGCCACAGCGGCCACGCAGCCCAGCACCATTACGAGTGCCAGAGCCATGGTGAGAAGCTTCTTCATGGTAATCTACCTCCTATTTAATTCAATCAACAGAAAACCGCAAGTGATCTCTGCCAATTATTTAACTCAATCATACCACATCATGTCATATATGTCCAGCCCCAAACAGGAAAAACGGATATTTTTCATACGTTTTTAACGAGTTGTCCTTCCTTTTTCAGTGATTCACCTCTTGCATTTTCTGTGAATCTGTGACAAAATAAACCATCGTACATCGCTGAGCAATTTCGGAGGCTTTATCATGAATCAAGATAGCATTACCGTCCATGTGAAGATGGACGCGCGTACCTTTCGCCGCTTTTCCTGCTTTGATACGTTTCTCCTGACGCGACGCTGGATCGGCCCGCTTCTCTTTGCCGTCATCTTCGTCGCATTCTCCATCATCGCTTTTCTCTCCGGCAAGGAGGATTCCGGCCTGATCGGCTGGCTGCTGTTGCTCATCGGCGTTGGCATGCCGGGAACATGGGTGCTTAATTTCCATCTTCAGCTCAACGCGCAAATCCGCCGTCTTCAGTTGAAAACGCCGCGTCCGGTGTACTCTCTGGAGCTGGGCGATAAAAAAATCACCGTGACCAACGACATGAAAAAAGAGGCTAAGGTAACCCTGCCGTGGAAATCGCTGATGGGCGTCTGGCGCGTCAAGGGCGCATTTTATCTCTACGCCGCGCAGAACCGTGCCTTTATTCTCCCCGATGGGCAGGCGAACGCCACGCCCTCCGAGCTTTATGATTTCGCAAAGGCGCGGCTGCCCGAAGGCGCGCTCCACGGCAAGCGCCCGTGATCGTACTATATGCGGCGTCCCGTCGTTCTACTTCTGATTTCTTCCCGACCAAGCACGCCGCTTGACCGCGGGCTGCCGTACGCTATCCGGCCATCTATAAAACCCCGACCGTCGGTCGGGGTTTATCTCTATATCCCTTTATATTGGCTTTATACTATGCTCAAATCCAATCGGGCCTGAGTGAATCCATCGTCAGAGTTCGCTTCGCTCCCTGACGATTCTATCAAAATCGCTTAGCGATTGAGTACGATGGAGGATTTCATCTCCCACCCCCATTCCGTGGACATTGTCCCCAGACCCCTTTTCTGCTTCACACGGATAGCTCGTTTTGATCTGAGATTCATAAGGGCCTTATTATTCGATCCTTTCCAGAATCTCCATGACGTCAAGAATACGTTCCTTCGGAACCAGCGGCGAGGGTTCTGCGCGCTTCGCGCAGTCCGTCAGATGCGTCAGCTCGCGCAGAAACCATCCGCTCTCCCCCAGATTGACGCCGCAATCCACCTTAACCGGCTCCTCCACGTCAAAGCGCGTGATCTCTCCATCCGCCGCATAGCCGGTCACGCCGTGCTCGTCACAGATGAGAATGCCGCGCTCGTAGTATACGCGCCAGCGCGCCGTGAATGGGATAGTTGCGTTAAACCACGCCGCCTCCGCGCTGACGCTTACGCCATCGGCAAAGCCATAGGTGAAGCGATACTGTTCGCCATATTCCCTCTGCGCGTTCCTGACAGCGGTATACGCGACGCTCTCCGGCTTGCCGAATATGCTCACAATCACATCAAGATCGTGAATGTGCAGATCAAAGGGCAACAGTCCGCTCTTGCTCCTGTCAAAAAGCCAGCCGCCCTGCGTCCAAGCCGGGCGCGCAGAAAGCCGCTCAAAGCAACCGTCCAGCGCTCTGCCATAGCGCCCGTCCTCCGTCACCGTGCGCAGCGTCTCGATCTCGCGCGTGAATTGCAACACCTGCGCCACATAGAGCTGCACGCCCGCGCTTTCAGCGGCGGCATACATCTCCTTCGCATCCGCATAGCTCAACGCAACCGGCTTTTCGGTGATCGTATGCTTTTTGCATGCAAGTGCCTCCAGCACGAGCGCCTTATGCAGATAGGTCGGCGCACACACATCGACAAGATCGACTTCATGCCGCTCGCACACCTCCCGGATCGTGGCATAGAGCGGAATCCCCCATTGCCGCGCAGTCGCCCGGTCTGCGTCCGACTGTCCGACCGCAGCGGTCACCTTTACCCTCGGAATGTGCAGATAGTTCTTGTAGTGCGCCGTACCCATACCGCCCAAACCGACGAGAAGAACGTTCATTTTCTCTTCATCCTTTCGCATCATTCCCGCTTCGGAGACTATCGCCTGAGAAGAGAATCCGATCACAGTACATAGCCCTGCGCGCGCAGATAATCCGCGCTGTCCTGCACAGCCTGATCAACCTGGGCAAGGTTGGCCGGGCCTGCGGCGGTAAACTCGATCTCAATGCTCAGCGGGCTGGCGTTTTCGGCATCCTCAAGCGTCTTCAAAATGCGTGGGAAATCGACGCGGCCCTTACCCACCGCCGGGAAATTCCATTCGTCGTCGGCGCCGTCCTTGTCCTTGAGATGGACATAGGCAACGTCGCCGACACAGGCCGCCAAATCCTCGCAGGGATCGACGCGACCGTAGAAGATGACGTTCGCCGTATCAAAATTCACCTTGACGTATTCACTGTTCACCAGACGAACAATCTGCGAGAGTACCTCGCCGGTTCCGTGCTCATGCCCATGCGTCTCCAGCACCAGCGTAAGATGATGCTTTTGAAGCTCCGGAACAAGCGCGGCAACATGCTTAGCCACCGTCTCGTTGTCTGCGACGGCATTATCTTGAAGATGCGCTTCTCCGATCGAAGAAACGATATAGTCGCAGCCGAAGAACGCCGCGAGCCGAATGTTCTTCACAAAATCGCCGATGCGCGCAGTATCCATCAGATTGCAATGCCCGCTCATGGCAAACGGCTTCAGCCCCGCAGCATCCAGCTTGTCCTTGATTTCAAGCAGGCGCTCAAAGCTCATATCGGGAAAAACATGCTCCGTCCAGCCTTTGGTCGCCGTCAGCTCAATGTAATGAAAACCGGCCTTTCGAATGCCCTCAATCGCTTCCTCAATACCAAAGCCATGGTAACAGTTGGAATTCACCGCAACGATTCTATTCATAGGGCTTCCTCTCCTCGCTTAAATGTTTACCCGTACGCTTTTACCCGTTCTGTCGGACTCAATCGCGCCGAATACTGCGCGCATGGATGTGATGACTCGGTCGGCAGAAATGGCTTCCTTCGTCGGATCCAGAATACACTCAATAAAACGATCAATCACGCCGGACTTGGTTTGACATTCGTTGGTCTGAATCTGATCAACGTCAAAGAATTCCTTCGTACCGTCTTTGCGCACCAGCACAAGCGAATGCTCGGGCGTTTCATAAATCCGCAGCACGCCCTTGGTTCCGTAGAGCACCGTGGAGTTGTCCTCCGGGCTGTAATTCGTCCATGACGCGGTCATCGTGCCGCAGCAGCCTCCGTCCATGGTATAGATGCACATGGCGTTATCGTCCACGGTAATTGGATGACCCTCGCTGTCCTTTTTATCGCGCGTGGTCAGCTTCGCCGTCACCTCAACGATTGTCTGATCGACAAGGAATTGAATCAAATCCGTCTTATGAATGCCCAGATCCGCCAGCACGCCCATGACGGCGCGATTCTTGTCAAAAAACCAGATATTTCCCTTGTCGATGCACCATGTTTCCGGACCGCTGTGGGCGAACGTTGTGCGGAAGGTCAGCACCTCGCCGATTTCTCCGCTTCGAATCAGCTCGCGCGCTTTGACATGTGCAGCCGCCAGACGCTGGTTTTGTCCAATCATCAGCAGCTTACCGCTTTCCTTCGCCGCGGCGGTCATGGCCTCGCATTCCTCCAGCGTTGTCGCCATGGGTTTTTCGCAGAGAACATGCTTGCCGTGATGAAGCGCCTTGATGGTCATCTCAGCATGGCTTTTATTGGCCGAGCAGATGCTCACTGCGTCGATTGTAGGATCGTCGAGCAGCTCCTCGCTGCTGGCGTAGGCCTTCGCGCCATATTTTTCCGCCAGCTCTTTCGCGCGCTCCTGATTGATGTCATACAGACATCAATCAGGAG
>CAZACG010000156.1:0-4475 GCA_964483645.1 uncultured Oscillospiraceae bacterium
CTGACGGTAATTTGATTGAAGTTGGAACACCTGTTTAATCCGTCTCGACAACTTCCAATTTGTCGAACTAAAAGGGTGCACTTCTATACACCTACTGCGTATACCGTGCAACTTGCTACATTGCGCCGCGCCAAAGCCTCTCTCGATACAAAAAAGTCAGGGGCGCGCCTACCCCCCCGCCGCAACAAGTAAAAAAACCGACCTATGATTACTACAATCATAGGTCGGTTTCATTGTTTTACGGACTCTGCTCCAAAGCCAGCCCTTTTTCATAGGACGAATCACACGCCCTTCAATAGCCTGATTCCATATAGCTTGATTTTCTGTGTGAGCGTCATTCGTGTCAGCAGAGCTTCATAAGTCTTCCTTGCTTGTTCGCTTTGGGTCTTTTTGAGCCTATGCGCACTGTAGGAAGCGATGCAGACGGCTTTTCCAAGGCCGGTCAGGGATGGTTTTCCATGGAGCGCTTCATGTGCGCGCCACAGGAAGGAGGCGGGTGCCTCTCCCGGCGCGGCGTTAAGCCCCATGCATGCGAGGGCCTGCGCGCAGGCGCGATACCAGATCATCAAAGCGTCGTTCGCGGAACGCTTTTTCGCTGCCTGATAGGAGGGAGAGATGAGGTATAGCCGAAGCACGCAGAGCACTGCGAGCAGCAGCATGACCAGCAGCGGCCAAAGCCATGCGGACGAACGATGCTCCTGCGGCGGTTCCGGCGACGGCGGAGGTGTATTGGTTTGCGCAGGGCTTGGCGTCGGCGTCATATCTTCGGGCGTTGGCGTGGCGAGCGGATCGGGAGAGGACGTCGGAGAAGGCGTCGGGCTTGGCGTAGAGGATGGCGTGGGAGACGGAGAGCTTTCCGGCGGATTCGGATCATCGGAAGGTTCCTGCGCGTTTGCAGCATCGGAATCGGAGCTGTCGCTTTGCTCCGGTTCACGCTGATTCTCGCCCTCTCCGGGCGTTGGATCAAACGTCAGCCAGCCGAAGCCTTCAAAATAAATCTCCACCCATGCGTGCGCGTTATTCTGGCTCACGCGTGCAATGCCGTCTGCATCCGGCGTGGCGGCATACCCCTCAATATAGCGCGAGGGCAAGCCGACGCAGCGCGCCATGACGGCCATGGCGCTGGCGAAGGCGGTGCAGTACCCTTGCTTTTCCTCTAACAGGAACCAAGAGACGAAATCGCTTTCTTCAGGTGGAATACTTTGCTTGAGCGTGTAGGGATAGGAGCGCTGTAAATAGCCGCAAAGAGCGGCGGCTCGATCGTAATCGTTCTGCGCCTGTGCGGTGATCTGGCTCGCAAGCACATAGACGCGGGAATCCAGCGTATCCGGTAGCTCCAAGTAGGTCTTTTGGACGGTTTCATAATAGGTATCTTCCGTCGTCTCCGCAGCGAGCACAAGCCTGCGCACGCCCTGTGTGGCAGAGGAAAGCACGCTGCCGAAGAAGGTATAGCTGCTTCCTGCGCTCAGGCTTCGCGTAGTGAATAGCTCACTGGACGGGGAAAAGTAGGCGACGATATCATCGCCCGTGGGAGAGCGAAAGCGCTGGGTGACGTAGAGCGTACTGGCGGAATCCGCAAGCATGGAAACGGAGATTGCAAACAGCTCAGGGAGCTCCTCACGAAGCGAGGCCGTCGGTCGATTCTGATCAAACAGATCGCGGCGGAGCGTGCCAAAACGAGGACTGATCAAGAGATAGCGTCTGCCGGATGTCGCGTCCTCCCAGCAGCTGCCCGTATAACGGCTGCGGATGGCGCCGCGTAGCAGGGTGCGTTTCGTGGTTGTGACTTGCATGACGGGCTCCTGTGTCGGCTGTGCGGGGCCGCCGAGCCGGTTTGCGCCGAGGGGCTGATAGCCTGTGGAACTGAGCGAGAATGCCGTGCGAGGTTCGGTAAAGAAAAGATAATCCTCAATGCCCTGACGTACGCGCGCGGCAAAGTGCTCAAGCTGCGGTACGGTTTGGGCAGACAGCGGCAGAAACAGCGAGGCGAGAAGGAGTGTGAGCGCGGAGCATGCGGCGATGCGCGGCCCGCTGACACCCTGCGCACGGCTTGAAAGCAAAAGTGCGAGCAGCAGGGGGAGAAAGGCGATGGGAGACGTCTGCGTGCCCAGCAGGGAAACGGTCAGCAGGACGAAGAGCGTCAGCACGGCCAGCGGAAAAAAGACGCGGCTATTTCCAGCAAAGGTTGCGCCTATGCCGGTGAACAGCAGACACAGAATCAGCGCGATTTCATGCGAGTAAGCGGCCAGCGCGATGCTTTGGCCATTGAGAAAGAGCGTCAGCGAAGCGCTTACGGCAGCGTACTGGGGCATGAGCGAGGCGGTCGGCGCAAAGATGGCGCAAAGCAGAAGCACATATGCGGCTGCATGCAGACGCGGGAGACAATCAAACAGCATAAACAGCAGCGTCACGCCGCAGCAGACACAAGCACAGAGCTTGAATGAGACAATCAGCCCCATGGCTGTGGAGAGCGGATAGGCGCAGCCCAGACCGATGCACAGCGTGATGAGCGCATGAAGCCATAGCTCCGGCGGCACGGACAGCAACGGAGCAGAGGCGTTGCCTTTGACAGAACTGGTTTGACGCATGGAATGAATCCTTTACAATGGTATGGAGAGTCAGGCACGGGGCTTTTCGCCGGTACGCGTGCGTACATGCGTGGCTTCAAGCCCACAGCAGAGCAGCAAATTCAGCAGCTTTTCCTCCTGTGCGGAAAGCTCCGCGGCGGTGACCAGCGTGAAGCGCGTGTGCGGCCCGGCCTTTGCCAGCGCGATGGCCGCATCGGCAATCTTGGGCGTCAGACGCGAGGTGAGGATGATCGTGGAGCCTGTGCGCCGCATTCTGCGCGAGGAGAGCAGTAGCGTGCGGGTGAAATCCGCCGCCTGCTCAAAGCGCTCCTGTGCAAGCGCAAGCTGGAATTCGTGCAGCGCTTCGGGCATCTGCGCGCTGATTTCGTGCGAATGCGGGAGGGGCATGCGCACAATGTGATGCTCGTCCAGCAGATTCTTGACGACGCCGATGCAGCTTTCACAAAGCGCGTCGATGATGGCTGGACGAAGAAAATCGGTTGCATGAGGGGGCGCGCAGTCCAGCAGAATCAGCGCGTCGGGGCGCTGCGGCGTTTCATAGGTATGAACCCAAAGCTCCTGCCTGCGCATGGAAAGCTTCCAATGCACACGCTTGAGTTCGTCCCCTTCCTGCCATGTGCGCACATCCTCCGGCGTGGTATGATCACTCTGCGCGCGCTTGACCGCTCCCGCTTCGCCATCGCCGGGGCTGAAGGTCAGCGGCGAGGATTTGAGCGGATTGGGCAAAACGGTCAGCAGGAGGAGCGACTTCTCCGTATGATTGTGCGACGAAAAAAGCCCAAAAGGAGCGCGTGACGCGCTCGAAGCAGCGTTATGCTGCGAATCGCTTTGGGAGCGGGGGCGCGCCCTGTGTGCTTTTTTGCGCAGGGTGAATAAACCAAAGCAATCCGATATCGAAGTCTGGACGATGCCGACGGGAAAAACGCCCACATGGGGACAGGAAAAGGCATTGTCGCTTTGCGTCGTGCCCATCATGCGGGCAGAGAGTAGAAATTCGCTTTCGCGCCCGTTGGGCAGGCGGATGCGCAACGAGATGGGCGCAATCGGTATGGGTGCAAACAGCCGTATTTCAAGGCAATAGAGGCAGCTTTCTCCGCGCAGCACGCTCGTGACCTCCATGTGCTGGCGCAAACGCAGCGTCATGAAGGCTGTCAGCACGGCGACAAGCGCCAGCAGCCATGCGGCCAAGGCGACGCAGCCGAGCAGAAACAGAGCGCTGTTTCCCACGGACAGGGCGGAAAGAAACATCAGCACGGCGAAGAGCAGCGAGTAAAATCCGCGCGCAGTCATTTGAGCCTCACCGGAATGCGCACGCCGGAAAGCAGCTCCATGAGCACTTGCTCGGCATTGTAGCCGCGCATGCGCGCGTCGGCGGAGAGCACCAGCCTATGGCTCAGAACGCTGGAAGCCATGCGCTGTACATCCTCGGGAATGATGTAATCTCTGTCACAGAGCAGAGCGCTGGCCTGCGAGGCGCGAATGAGCGCGATGGCAGCGCGCGTGCTCGCCCCCAGCGCCAGATACGGCGTCTGACGTGTTGCCGCGCAGATGGAGGCGATATAGGCGCGCACTTCTTTGGAGCAGTAAATCTGCTGAACCTGATGCTGCATGGCGAGCACATCCTCGGGCGTGCAGACGGCGCAGAGCGTCTGCATGGGATTCGCCGCGCCGCAGTAGCGCTCCAAAATATCCATTTCATCCTCCATGCTCGGATAGCCGATGGAGATGCGCATCATAAAGCGATCCATTTGCGCTTCCGGCAGCGGATAGGTGCCCACGAAATCGACCGGGTTCTGCGTAGCCAGTACCATAAACGGGCGAGCAAGCGGATAGGTCACGCCGTCGACGGTCACCTGACGCTCTTCCATCACCTCAAGGAGCGCGGAC
>CAZACG010000157.1:0-4475 GCA_964483645.1 uncultured Oscillospiraceae bacterium
CCCGTACCGTGGATTGTGCCGGAATACATGGGCGCACGATGGATGTTTTCGCGGATGATGCGATGCGTTTCCTCGTTGGTGTAGGTGAGATAGCAATTTGCGCGGTTGCGCAACTCACCTTCTGTGGTAAAGGAAAAGGGGGTAATCGTCTCATCGCCGGGCTGAATTTCCATTTCGTCAAAGTCGATGGAAGCGGCGTCCACGCGAGGCGGCGTGCCTGTTTTGAAGCGGCGTAGCTCCACGCCGATTTCGCGCAGCGCGCCCGCCAGATGGGAGGAGGAGATAAGCCCCTGCGGGCCGCCCTGCCAGCTGCATTCGCCGATGATGATCCGACTGTCGAGGTATACGCCTGAACAGATGATGAGCGCACGGCATGCGATCTGTGCGCCGGTCGTGGTACACACGCCGGTGACCTGTCCGTTTTGAGTACATATTCTTCCGCATTCGCCCTGACGGACTTCGAGGTTTTGTTCGCTGAAAAGCGCGCGCTTCATGCGCCTTTGATAAGCGACCTTATCCGCCTGTGCGCGCAGGGAGTGGACAGCGGGCCCCTTGCCGGTGTTGAGCATACGGGACTGGATGAACGTATCGTCGATTGCGCGGCCCATTTCTCCGCCCAGCGCGTCAACCTCGCGAACCAGATGTCCCTTGCCCGTTCCACCGATGGCGGGGTTGCAGGGCATCAGCGCGATGGAATCGAGGTTGAGCGTTAAAAGAAGCGTTCTGCATCCCATGCGCGCGCAGGCGAGCGAAGCTTCGCAGCCGGCATGCCCCGCGCCGACAACCACAATGTCAAATTGATCCATGAAGTGCCTCCCGTATAGCATACGCAAATCATCAAACGAACCTAATTATAGCACAGGTTCGTTGCGGTGCAAACGCTCGATTGCGAATATTGCTTTTCACCCTAATGCTTTTTATGTGCGAAGCTGTTTAGCGTGCGTACCATGCTTTCCCAAAGCCCTAACGTCCGGCCCGATGGCTTTCCGGTTGCCCTTTGGAAACCTTCGGATGCAAACTCTCTGTTTTTGCTTGAAATGTTTAGATTCTGTGTTTGGCGGCTTCTGCCTAATCAATGACCGAAGCTTTCCACGCCCCGCAGAAGCTCCAGCTCGCGGATATCGCGTGCGTCGGTGAAGGCGCTACGCGAGAGGAGGGAGCCGGTGCGCCAGTAGAGGCAGATATAGGGGATATCCTGTTCAAACTTGCTCTGAATGGCGATCATGGCGTTTTGATAGGCGTCCGGCGTATAGCTTGCACGCATCTGTGTGAGAAGCGTGTTCATTTCATCTGAGCGATAGCGCGTGTAGTTGCAGCTTGCGGTTGAGGCGAGCGTAAAGCCCGGATCGGGATTAACGTCAAAGTTGAACGCACAGAGCGCAAGATGATAGTCGCCGCTGACGAGCTTTTGCTGAACGGATTCACGCGACCATGTGTTGACATAGGCCGGAATGCCGACAGCCTCCAGCATTTCTTCGATCTTGTTGGCGGTGTTTGTGCGCACGGTGGAGGATGGCTCGTCGTAAACGAGGATGCGCATTTCTTTCATCTTCTCGCCGTTCTTATAGCGGTTTCCGTCGTCGGCCAGCTTCCAGCCGGCACTGTCAAGCAGCGAGGCGGCCATCAGCGGATCATAGCGGTCGTTGATGGTGGATTCGTTGGAAATCCATGTGCCGGCAGGCACGGGCGTATAGGCGACGGTGGCCATGCCCTGATAGATCGAGGAGATCAGCGCGCTGCGGTCGATGGCATAGGAAATGGCCTCACGCACAAGATTTTGACCGTTTTCGTCGGATTTGAAAATGGACTGCGCACGGTTGATGAGCAGCACCTCGAGCTGTCGGGTGCGCGCAGAGAGCGAGAAGGAATTCAGCGAGCCGGAATAGCGGGAGGCGTTGATCGAACGGGTCAGGGCCACGTCCACGTCCTGCCGATCAAAGGCGGTCAGCACCTTTTCGGCATCGTCATAGATGCTTGCGCGGATATTACGAACCTGCGGAACGCGCCGCCACCATGCGGTGTTGGCTGTCAGCCAAATGGCGCTGCCCGGCTCGTAGCCGTCGTAGCGATAAGGGCCTGTGCCGCTGGGCATGACGTTGCGCACCTCGGAGGCGGGCAAAATCGGAAAGGTCAGCGCGTAAAGCGAACCGTAACTTGCTCGACGCATGCGGAATTTGACGGTGCGCTCATCCTCGGCTTCCCATGATTTGACGGAATAGAACGTGGAATAATACAAGCCACGCTCCTCAAGCGTTTTTTCGGAATCGAGGTTTTCATCAAAGCCGGAGAGCTCGTACATGTAATCAAGCGTGGCGGTCACATCCGACGCGCTCAGCTTTTGACCGTTATGGAAGGTTACGTCGTCGCGCAGCACGACGGTCAGATAGGCGCCTTCGTTGGAAAAATCGTAGGAATAGGCCAGCTTGGGCTGCGGAGCATAGTTATCGTCCATGGAAAACAGCCCCTCGTAGACCAGATCAAGGACGCTGACGACATCGCGCTGATTCAGTTCAAGCGGTCGAAGCTCGAGATCGTCGGCGGCGACGATGGCGCAGGAAAGAGCGGTCAGGCTGTCGGCGGCTGCGCTCATGGGCGCAAGCAGCATTGTCAGCGCCATGAGGATGGAAAGAATGCGGGAAAAGGACATGCGCAAGTCTCCTTTGGGTTGATCAGATCGGCAAATCGTTTAAGCTTCAGAGTCAGTATCCTGCTTGGGGCCGGGAAAGTAGTATTTTTGATAGACCGTCATGGCCTGCAATACGCGGCCTGCATAGACGGATGTGTCCGACGTGGGGATGACATCAAGCGTTATGCCGTCGCTGCTGTATTGGGGGTTGGATAACCAGCTGTCTACGTTACCCTGCCCGGCATGATAGGCGCAGACGATCTTTTTCGGATCGCCGTTAAAGCGGCGGGAAAGATAGCCCAGATACCATGCGCCGAAGCGGATATTGGTTTCCGGATCATAGAGCTTGTCAAAGCTGTAGCTCTCGTCATCTTCGTCCAGTTTATGTGCGACCCACTCGGCGGTATCCTCCATCAGCTGCATCAGTCCGCGCGCGCCCAGTCGGCTTTCCGCCTGAGGATTAAAGCTGGATTCGCAGAGAATGACGGCGGCAATCAGCGCAGGATCAATGTCTTGCGCCGCAGCATATTGCACGATGTAATCGGCGTAGTAGAGCGGGTGCTGCGCGCGCTCGGCGGCCTCCGCTTCAAGACGGCGGCGTTCCTCCTGCGCGGCGAGATAGTCCCGGGTTACGGCGACGGCGGCAGTCAGAAAAACGGACAGACAAAGGATAATCAGCCCAAGGCGCAAGGGCGTTGGAATTCGAGACAGAAGCGGTTCGCTGCTGCGGGCAGAAGCGGAGCGTTTGCACGGCGGAAGCTTCTCTGTCTCCGTATAGTCTTCAATCGGATGGGGCAGAGGGATGCTTTGCTGTGCGCGTCGTCTGCGATGAGGCGAAGGGGAAGGTGTGTTCATGCGGACTCCTTATACCTTATTACTTCTCGATTGCTTTCAAATGAAGATAAACTGTTTCAAGCGTAAGCCGTCATGCGGCGGGGTCAATCGCTTTTGAGTTTTGTCGGTGATGCAGTCGGCGTCATGCCGATTAGCATGAAATGGAAGTGAGCTGATTGAGCAGATGTCGAATCTGATCTTGTGTATGCTCGATGGGGCTGTTTGTTAAAATGATGGCGTCAGCCCGAAGCTCCTTTTCTGCGAGAGGCATCTGCGCGTCAATTCTGCGCTCGGCTTCCTTGCGGTCAAGGCGGTCTCGCTCGTTAAGGCGCGCAATTTGAAGCTCTCTTGGCGCGCTGACGACCCATATGCGGTCAAAACTCTTTTCCATGCCGCATTCAAAGAGCAGCGGAATATCGCCAAACACGATTTGCCCGGGCGCGTCCGACGCTTCAAGCGCGGAGACGACGGACGAAATAATCATGGGATGCAGCAGCGCGTTGAGCATGGCGCGGCGTTCGCTGCTGGAAAAGACAAGGCTTCCCAGCGCGCGGCGGTCGAGCACGTCGCCGTCAAATACGCCGTCGCCAAATGTTTCGCGGATGGCCGGAAGCGCCGCTCCGCCGGGCGCGGTCAAGGCGCGGGAGATTTCGTCCGCGTCAACGACGGCATAGCCGAGAGAACGAAGATAGCCACTCACCGTGCTTTTGCCGCAGGCGATAGAGCCGGTCAAACCGATTTTCATGGATGAAGATCCCCTCTATGTCAACGAATGAACGGGGCAAAACCCTGCGTGCAGGGCCTTGCGATCCCTGGAAAGGGCGCGGCGAAGCTACGGAGAATCGCGCCCTGAAGGCTTATTTCGTATCGTACCATGAATGCCCTGCATGCACATCCGCGACCAGCGGAACCTTGAGCGAAGCCGCGCTCTCCATGCATGCGCGCAGCAGCGAGCAGACGCGCTCCTCTTCGCTCTTGGGACATTCGACGATCAGCTCATCGTGAACCTGCAAAA
>CAZACG010000158.1:0-4456 GCA_964483645.1 uncultured Oscillospiraceae bacterium
CAGGCGGTTACACTGCCGCTTCCGATGATGAACATCCTCAACGGCGGCCTGCACGAATCCAACGGTCTGGACGTGCAGGAATTCATGATTGTTCCCGTCGGCGCTTCCTGCTTTCACGAAGCGCTGCGCATGTGTGCAGAGGTGTATCACGCGCTGGCTGCGCTACTCAAAAAGAAGAATCTCTCCGTCGGCGTGGGCGATGAGGGCGGCTTTGCTCCGGAGATCGCCGATGAAACGCAGGCCATCGAGCTGATTCTGGAGGCGATTTCCCGCGCAGGATACGCTGCAGAAACGGATTTCGTGCTCGCACTCGACGCCGCAGCCAGCGAATGGAAGCAACGCGACCATTACCTGATGCCCAAGAGCCAACGCAAATTGACCGCCTATGAATTGACGGAGCACTGGAAAACGTTGATCTCCAAGTATCCTGTCCGTTCCATCGAGGATCCGCTCGGCGAGGAAGACTGGCCCGCTTGGCAGGCGATGACCAAGCAGCTCGGCGGCCAGTTCCAGCTGGTCGGCGACGATCTGTTTGTAACCAATCCCATGCGCATACAAAAGGGCGTTTCCATGGGCTGCGCGAATGCCGTGCTGCTCAAACCCAACCAGATCGGCACGCTCAGCGAAACCATCCGCGCGCATCAATTCGCCCGTGAGCACGGCTACAAAACCATCGTTTCGCATCGCAGCGGAGAATCCGAGGATACGACCATCGCCGATCTCGCTGTCGCGCTGGGATCTGGACAGATTAAAACCGGCGCGCCCTGCCGAAGCGAACGCACGGCCAAATACAATCGTCTGCTTCGTATTGAGGACGCGCTGGGCAGCGCGGCAGTCTTTGCGAGGACGGCGATGTCAAGATGATTTATCTCATTCTCAGCGCGGCAAGCACATTTTTCGGTCTGACCGCAGGGCTTGGGCCGACCACGCTGCTGCGTCCGCTGCTGGACGCTGTATCTCCGCTCAGCCCGGCCTCCGTGTCCATGCTGGCTGCTATGGCCACGCTCTGCGCAGGGCTGGTCAGCGCGTTCTTCGCGCTTGCTCAGCCCTTGCCGCTGCATCAGGACGAGCTTCTTCTGCTTGCTATCGGCGCGGCTGGAGGCGGCATACTCGGCGATTTGGCAGCTGCACGCTTCTACGGTGCGAGCGTTTCCACCACGCTTATGCTTCAAAATGCGCTGCTCTTTACGCTGATTGCTTTGCCGTCCGTTTATTTCTCGACCCTCTCCGGAAGCCTCCGCCCGTTCGCGCTCTCTCGCTTTTTTGCAATTCCCATTGCGCTTTTCGCCGGTTTGGTCGCCTCGTTCCTCGCCTTTGGCACAGAGCCGCTGAGCTTGATGCTCTATTACCTGCTTTTTGACGCCGAGGATGATGAATCCAACGTCGCCGCATTGACCATCGCGTTATTTTCCATGGCGGGCAAGCTTCTGACGCTGTTCATCCGTCAGGGCTTTCATCTGCCCGACGCGAACACGCTCCTCTTTATTTTGCCCGGCGCACTTCTCGGCGCTCTGCTAGCCATGATTCCCGGGCTTCAGCGCAGCGCAGCGCGAAATGCCAACGCACTGCTCAAGCTAAGCCTTTTTACCTCCATGATTAACATGGCAGCCGCCGCACTGTGAGCCTTCTACACACAGAATAACGCTACATACCACACAGCCGTTTGACCCCCGGAGGACATCGCGCAAAACAGCGTGCGGTGCACACGCACAGAGCTGTCAGGCAAATTCGGACGCCGATTCTTCGTTTTGGTTTGAAATATCCGGATTCGCTTGGCAGCGCTTTTTTCTTTGTCATATTACAATGGGTACAATTTTATTTCCGTTTAGATTTTTCATTTTGCAGAAAAGATTTTTTATTCAAAATCCTTTATAAAGTTCTTTAACGCCACGCCCGCTTTCTTTGCGGCTTCTTGGCAATCAGTCTCCTTGACGCGCGCATATTTTCCACTGATAATAGAATTGTTCAATAATGAATCAGCGCTTTGTGCGCGAAGGAGGAAAATTATGACCTTGATTCTCTGCCTGCTCTCGATGCTTGTTGTTCCCGCATATACCGCCTTCGTCGGCCGGATTCGCCTGTATAAGGCCCCGGGCATGAACGCCAAGTCCGGCTATAATTCCGAATCTTCCACGTATTCCGCTCAGGCATGGGACTTTGCGCAGAAGATTTGCGGCAAGCGCTATTTGGTCGCTTCCATCGTCATGGCTCTGCTCGCCGTTGCGCTCACCGTTTCGATGACCTCGCTGAACCTCGTCAACACACTGCTACTCACTGCCATCTATATCGCCACCGAATTTGCTGTCAATATCGTCCTGATGGCGTCCATCGAAGTCAGCATTCGCAAGAAGTTCATCCCCAAGAAGCAAGAGGTATAATCGGCGCTTTCCGATTTTAAGCAACGTCGTCGCGCTCATGCTTGCAATTTGCTATCATAAAAGCCGCAGAGAGAATCTCCTCTGCGGCTTTTTTCGTCTTCTGCTTTTCTATTCCTTCTTCGCGAAATAGGTTCGTCTCATACTAATCTCAGATAGAAACGAGCTATCAGCGAAAAGCGAAGAAAGGACCAGGGGACAATGTCCCCATGCTGGGGAATTGGGGAATGTAATCCCCAATCGTACTCAATCGCAAAGCGATTTTAATGGAATGGCTCCGTCATGGAAACCGTCGGGCTGCCGCCCAAACCCGCCAAGGACTTCACCCCTTGACCCCATATTCGCTTCGCGCTTATAGTTTCTATCTGAGAACACAGTTAAGGCTCGCACTTGAGCATAAACGCCGTCAGCTCGCGTTCAAGCTCCTCAAGCGTCAGGAGCGCATTGACCTTTGTGCGCAGCTTCGCAGCGTCACGCATGCCGCGCACATAGCAAATCACATGTCTGCGCATTTCCCGCACAGCCACGCTCTCGCCCTTCATTGCACAGAGCATCCTTGCGTGACACAAAAGCACATCAAGCTTCTCCTGCGCAGGGATTTCACGAGGCTGCTTTCCATGCAGGGCGTCACGAATCTGCTCAAAAATCCACGGATTGCCCTGTGCCGCGCGCCCCACAGCCACGCCATCGCATCCCGTTTGCTCGAGCATATCCAGCGCAGACTGCCAGTTGCTTACATCCCCGTTTCCCACCACGGGAATCGAAACGCGCTCCTTGAGCTTGCGAATTGCGCTCCAATCCGCTCTGCCTTCATAATACTGGCTGCGCGTGCGCGCATGCAGCGTAATCATGGCCGCGCCGCTTTTTTCCAGCATCGGCCCCAGACGCAAATAAGCATCGCTTCCCGCTTCAAAGCCCAGCCGCATCTTGACCGTTACAGGCACATGCGAGGCCGCAACCGTCTCGCGCACAATATCCGCCGCAAGCTCCGGACTGCGCATCAGCGCGCTTCCCTCGCCATTGCCTACAATCTTCGGCACGGGACAGCCCATGTTGATATCCAGCAGCATAAAACGTCCGTCTCGAGTCAGTTCCTCTGCCGCCCTTGCCACGATGTCCGGTTCATGCCCGAAGAGCTGCAACGCAACGCGCCCCTTTTCCTGCGGCGCAACAGCCGTCAGTTCAGACACGGCGCGGTTTCCCTTCGGTGAGAGCATATATCCCTTTGCACTGAGCATTTCGCTCACGGCCATAGGGCACCCCCTCTGCGTACACAGCACACGGAAGGGCATATCGGTCACTCCGGCCATCGGCGCAAGCATCGCGCCCTCACGCAAAAAGGAAAAATCCATGTTCTTCTCGTCCATTGTCAATTCATCTGTTCAAGCATCTGCAAATTGGAGATCTTCCAGCGTCCTGCGGAGCGCACAAGCGTCACACGGTAGCGCGAAGTCGACCATTTCGGCGGCGAAAGCCTTTCCTCGCCGCCGGCCTCCAGCGCAGCTTCTCGCCGAGAAGAGCGGATCGTTCCGTCGATAGCGGGAATGCTCTCCACGATCTCCGCACGCGCTACATCCTCCCACGGCCACGACCAGACGGAAATCATCTGAATTCTGTGATCGTAACCCCGGATTTCATAATCCTTGTACGGGGACGCATCGCTCAGCCCCACCTGCAAGACGGGATCCTGCGCGAGGAACTTCGCTTCAAAGTAATTCCGAAGTCCCTCGCTGTCCGCGCCCATGAGCACAACGCCCGCGCGCGCATCCATACCGTCGCTGATCAGCACCCAGATATTGGCCGTATTCATCGCCAGATAGAACGAAATAATCAGCAGCGCGGAAATCACCGTCGCCAGAAACATCCTTGAAGCGATAAAGCTCAAAAGCCGTCTGAGGATTCTCACGAATCACACCTCCCCTACGGGATCAGAAAATAGCGTCGACAAACGCCTCCGCATCAAACGCCTGAAGATCCTCGATCCCCTCGCCTACGCCAATGTAGAGCACCGGCAGACCCAGTTCCTCCATGATGGCCACGGCGATGCCGCCCTTGGCCGTGCCGTCAAGCTTCGTGAGCAC
>CAZACG010000159.1:0-4454 GCA_964483645.1 uncultured Oscillospiraceae bacterium
TCCGAGCGTCAATCTGGGCATCATCAAGTTTCTCGGCTTTGAGCAGGTGTTCAAGAACTCCCTGACCGGATTGCCCATCGGCGGCGGCAAGGGCGGCTCTGATTTTGATCCCAAGGGCAAGAGCGACCGCGAGATTATGGCCTTCTGCCAGAGTTTCATGACCGAGCTGTATAAGTACATCGGCGCGGACGTGGATGTTCCAGCGGGCGATATCGGCACGGGCGCGCGGGAAATCGGCTTCCTGTATGGTCAGTACAAGCGCTTGACGGGCAAATACGAGGGTGTGCTCACGGGCAAGGGGCTCAGTTATGGCGGCTCGCTGGCCCGCACCGAGGCGACCGGCTATGGTCTTTTGTATCTGACGCAGGCCATGCTTGCAGCTAATGGCTATGAGCTTGCGGGAAAGACCGTCGCAGTCTCCGGCGCGGGCAATGTGGCGATTTACGCCGTGCAGAAGGCGCAGCAGCTCGGGGCAAAGGTTGTCACTGTCTCCGATTCCACCGGCTGGGTCTATGATGAGGCGGGGATTGATCTCGCGCTGCTCAAGGAGATCAAGGAGGTCAGGCGTGCTCGCTTGACCGAGTATGCCGCGGCGCGTCCGTCTGCCGTCTATCATGCGGGCAGGGGCGTGTTTACTGTCAAATGTGACGTGGCGCTGCCGTGTGCGACGCAGAACGAGCTGCTGCTTGAGGATGCGAAGGCGCTGGTGGCTAACGGCTGCATCGCCGTGGCCGAGGGCGCGAACATGCCCACCACGCTGGAGGCGACCGAATATCTGCAAAAGAACGGCGTGCTCTTTGCGCCGGGCAAGGCGGCTAACGCAGGCGGCGTGGCGACGAGCGCGCTGGAGATGAGCCAGAACTCCATGAGACTAAGCTGGACCTTTGAGGAGGTCGACGCCAAGCTCAAGCAGATCATGATCGGTATCTTCGACAATATTGATAGTGCGTCTAAGGAGTTTGGTATGCCGGGAAACTACGTAGCCGGTGCAAATATTGCGGGCTTCCTCAAGGTGGCTAATGCTATGCAGGCGCAGGGCGTGGTCTGATCAAGGGGTTACGGAAGGCTGTCGGGTTCATCCTGATGGCCTTCTTTTTTGCCGTATAGGGAATTGCGCAAAGCAGCATGCTGCGAGCACGTAGCCGGTTTTGATCAAGGGCTGCTTCGGAAGAGAGGCGTGTGTTGCTAACACGGGTTGACAAAAATGAAGAAAAAATAAAGACGAAATGTCAATATGAACGCGAGGAAATATTTTGCAAGAGAGAATAAAACGAATAAATTAAAGGACAATTGCAAAATGCATATTGACAAGCTTTGTATACGGGTCTATAATGGCAATACGCTTTGACAGTGCCTCGGCGGGCGACCATTCGCTTGGGCGCGGCCTATGTCGATTTAAAGTTTGTTTGCATCGGAGGACACAAGTATGAAGAAAATCATTGCACTTGCTCTTGCGGTTATGATGGTAGGCGCTGCCGCCTGCGCCAGCGCTGCGACTGTCGGCATCAGCCAGTTCGTGCAGCATGCTGCGTTGGATCTGGCTACGCAGGGCTTTAAGGATGCGCTGATCGAGCGGATGCCCGATGTGGAAATCATCGAGCAGAACGCTTCCGGCGACGCTGCAAACTGCGCCGTCATTGCCAATACCTTTGTTTCCGACGGCGTCGATCTGATTTTGTGCAATGCAACGCCGCCGCTTCAGGCAGCTGTCTCCGCGACTGCGGATATTCCGATTTTGGGCACCTCCGTCACCGAATATGGCGTTGCGCTGGGCATTGACGGCTTCACCGGCGTAACCGGCATGAACGTCTCCGGTACCAGTGATTTGGCTCCACTCAATGAGCAGGCCGCCATGGTCAAGGAGCTTTTCCCGGATGCCAAGAAGGTCGGCTTGCTGTATTGCTCTGCCGAGGCGAACTCCACCTATCAGGTACAGGTGGTTGGAGAAGAGCTGAAGGCGTTGGGCTATGAGACCGTGGAGTTCTCCTTCATGGATTCCAACGATGTTGCTTCCGTCGCCGCGCAGGCCGCCGCCGAAAGCGACGTGCTGTATATCCCGACCGATAACACAGCAGCAGCTTATGCGGAAACCATTGCCAATGAGGTTCTTCCGGCGAAGGTTCCTGTCATTGCCGGCGAGGAGGGCATATGTAGCGGCTGCGGCGTGGCAACCCTGACCATCAGCTACTATGATATCGGTTATGCGACCGGCAAGATGGCTTATGAGATTCTCGCCAATGGCGCGGATGTGTCCACGATGCCGATCGAGTATGCGCCGCAGTTTACCAAGAAGTATAATGCGGCGATTGCCGAGACGCTCGGCGTTGCGATTCCGGAGGGCTATGTCGCCATCGGCGAATAAGAAATTCAAAGTCAAATCGATCAAGGAGGAGGAGATTTCCCTCTTCCTTGGTTTTGCTTATCTCTATGAAAAATGGCGGGAGGAATTTCTGCGTGGAAATCATAAAACTGATCAACGCGATGCCGGGCGCGGTTTCTCAGGGCTTGATCTGGGGACTGATGGTGATCGGCGTCTACATTACCTATCGAATTCTCGATGTGGCGGATCTGACGGTCGACGGCTCCATCGCGACAGGCGGCGCGGTGGCCGCCATGATGATCCTTTCCGGCTGCAATGTCTGGGTAGCGCTGCTGACTGCGTTTGCGGTGGGCATGCTTGCGGGGCTGGCTACAGGCGTCTTTCATACGCTTATGGGCATTCCGGCCATCCTTTCCGGCATTCTTACCCAGCTGGCACTCTACTCCATCAATCTGCGCATTATGGGGAACAAGGCCAATACGCCCATCAGCGTCAATAAGTTCGATCTGATCGTCTCCTCGCGCAATGTCCGCACGCTTTCGCCGGAGAATCCGATTCTCACGCTGGTGATCTTTGCCGCTGTGCTGATTGTCATGCTCTATTGGTTCTTTGGCACGGAGTGCGGCTGTTCGCTGCGCGCGACCGGCGCGAACCGAAGCATGGCGCGCGCGCAGGGCATCAACACGGACGTGGGGACTGTGCTGGGGCTGATGCTCTCCAATGGCATCGTTTCCCTTTCCGGCGCGCTACTGGCGCAGTATCAGGGATTTGCGGATGTGGGCATGGGCCGCGGCGCAATTGTCATCGGTCTGGCTGCTGTGATTATCGGTGAGGTGGTCTTTTCGAAGATCTTTCGCAATTTTGCGCTCAGACTGTTGGCTGTGGTCATCGGCGCGATTCTCTATTATCTGGTCATTCAGGTTGTGCTATGGCTGGGATTGAACACCAATGATCTGAAGCTGCTCACGGCGCTGATTGTAGCCATGTTCTTGGCGCTTCCGTATTGGCGCGGCAAGCTAGCCGTCAAGAGGAAGGGAGGCGCCGGCCGTGCTTAAAATCAATCACATTGCAAAAACATTCAATCCCGGTACCATTACCGAGAAAATCGCGCTGGTGGATGTGAATCTGCATCTTGAACCGGGCGACTTTGTGACTGTGATCGGCGGCAACGGCGCGGGAAAGTCAACTATGCTCAACGCTGTTGCCGGTGTGTATCCCGTGGATGCGGGCACGATTGAGATCGACGGCGTGGACGTGACGGCGCTTCCGGAGTATAAGCGCGCAGCTTATATGGGACGTGTGTTTCAGGATCCGATGACGGGAACGGCGGCAACCATGAACATTGAGGAAAACATGGCGCTTGCCATGCGTCGCGGGCAGAGACGCGGCCTTCGCTGGGGCATCAGTGCCATGGAGCGTGACATGTACCGTGAACAACTGCACAAGCTGGGACTGGGGCTTGAGGATCGCATGAGCAGCAAGGTTGGTCTGCTCTCCGGCGGACAGCGTCAGGCGCTGACGTTACTGATGGCGACGCTGCGCACGCCCAAGCTGCTGCTGTTGGATGAGCATACGGCAGCGCTTGATCCTAAGACCGCAGCGAAGGTGCTTGAATTAACCGAGCAGGTGATTGCCGAGCAGAAGCTGACGGCGCTGATGGTGACGCATAATATGAAGGATGCTATCGCTATTGGCAACCGTCTGATCATGATGAATGCAGGCAAGGTTGTCGTAGACGTCAAGGGCGAGCAAAAGAAGCGTCTTACACGCGAGGACTTGATGGGCCTGTTTGAACAGGCGGCTGGTCAGGAACTGACGGGCGACAGGCTGTTGCTGTCGTAACGGATGCAAATACAAAAAGGCTGGCAGGATGAAAACCGATTCGGTTTGGTCCTGTCAGCGCTTGCTTTTACTGTATAGAAAATTGCACAAAGCTGTGTGCAGTGAGCACGAAGCAGCGTCATGATGGATATTGCTTTGGAAGAGGGGCGCACATTGCGCGCTTTTATCGGGGAATCACTTGATAGCCGCCCAGCCGCTCAGGCTTGTTTTTCATGCTGTCCGCCTCCGTAATCTCACGGATAACGCGGCAGGGGTTGCCCGCTGCGAAGCTGTTGGCGGGAATGCTCTTGAC
>CAZACG010000160.1:0-4453 GCA_964483645.1 uncultured Oscillospiraceae bacterium
TCAAATCTTCAAGGTTGGCGGCGCACAGGCCATTGCCGCGCTGGCCTACGGCACGCAGAGCATCCCCAGGGTTGACAAGATCGTCGGCCCGGGCAACGCGTTCGTCGCCGAGGCCAAAAAGCAGGTCTTCGGTCTGGTTTCCATCGACATGATCGCCGGACCGAGCGAAATTCTGGTCATCGCCGACGGCAAGAGCAATCCCGCGCATGTCGCGGCGGATCTGCTCAGCCAAGCCGAGCATGACAGGCTGGCAAGCGCCGTGCTGGTGACCGACAGCATGACGCTGGCGCAGGCCGTATCCGAGGAGCTGGAAAGGCAGATTCCGCTGCTGCCGCGCGCGGACATCGCAAGAGCCTCCATCGACGCCAATGGCAAAATCATCGTGAGTGAAAGCCTTGATACAGGCATTGAAATCGCCAACGAAATCGCCCCGGAGCACCTTGAGCTCATGGTCGATCATCCCTTTGACTACCTCGACGCGATCAAAAACGCAGGTTCCATTTTCATGGGTCGAAGCTGCCCGGAGGCGCTGGGCGATTACTACGCCGGCCCCAATCATACGCTGCCCACCAGCGGCACGGCGCGCTTCTCGAGTCCTTTGAGCGTGGATGACTTTGTTAAAAAGAGCCAGTTCAGCTATTATACCGCCGACGCGCTGGCCGTCGTGGCGCAGGAAATCAACGAATTTGCCCTTCAGGAGGGGCTGCAGGCCCATGGCAGAAGCGTTATGATCCGTCAGGAGGAATGCTGATGAGCCGTTTTCTCAACGCACAGTTTGCTTCGCTTGAGGCGTATACGCCCGGCGAGCAGCCGCGGGATATGCAGTATATCAAGCTCAACACCAACGAATCGCCCTATCCGCCCGCGCCCTCGGTCATCGACGCGCTCACGCGCGAGCAGGTGGAGCTGCTGCGGCTGTATTCCGATCCCACGGGTAAGACGCTCAAGGACAAGCTGGCAGGACTCTACGGCGTAAAGCCCGACAATCTCTTCCTTTCCAACGGCTCGGATGAAACGCTCAATCTCGCCTTCATGGCCTTCGGCGCAAAGGGCGTGGTCTTCCCGGATATCAGTTACGGCTTCTATGAGGTCTATGCGCAGCTTTATCGGCTTCCCTACGAGAAGATTTCGCTGAAAGATGATTTTTCCTTGGATTACAGAGATTACTGCGGCAAGGGAAAGATGGTGGTCATCGCCAACCCGAATGCGCCGACGGGCATGAGCATTCCCGTTTCCGAAATCGAAGCCATTGTCAGGAGCAATCCCGATTCCGTGGTGCTCGTTGACGAGGCGTATGTGGATTTCGGCGGCGAAAGCTGCTATACGCTGACGGCGAAGTACGATCATCTTCTGGTTGTGCGCACATATTCCAAATCCCGCTGCCTTGCAGGCGGCAGGCTGGGCTACGCCATCGCAGCAGAGTCGCTCATCGCCGATCTTGAAAAGCTCAAGTATTCTACCAATCCCTACAACATCAACCGCCTGACGCTCTTGCTGGGCGAAGCATCCGTGGATGCTGAAGCGTATTATCAGGAAAAATGCCGCGAAATCATGGTCAATCGCACATGGACGGCACAGCAGCTTGAGGCGATGGGCTTTGAGGTGCTTCAAAGCCAGGCCAATTTCCTGTTCGCCCGCTCCGCGCGCATTCCCGGCGACGCGCTTTATCAAGCGCTTAAATCGCGCGGCATCCTCGTGCGCCATTTTACCGGTGCGCGCATTAGGGACTTCAACCGCATCACCATCGGCACAAAGGAGCAGATGGAAGCCCTCGTCGCCGCCGTCGATGACATTCTCACAGGAGGTGCTTATGAGAAGCAGCAGCATTGCACGCAAAACCGCTGAAACCGATATCGAGCTTTTCCTCGACCTTGACGGCAAGGGCAAAAGCAAAATTGACACAGGCTGCGGCTTTATGGATCACATGCTCACGCTCTTCACCGCGCATGGGCAATTTGATTTGACGCTTTCCTGCAAGGGAGACACGCAGGTGGATGATCATCACAGCATCGAGGATGTGGGCATCTGTCTGGGCATGGCGTTTGCCAAGGCGCTGGGCGATAAGCGTGGAATTACCCGCTACGGCAGCTTCCTGCTGCCCATGGACGAAGCGCTGATCCTCTGCGCCGTGGATCTCTCCGGGCGCAGCTGCCTGTGCAACGGCTTGGAGATTCCAACCGAAAAGATCGGCACGTTTGATACCGAGCTGGTCGAGGAATTCTTTCTTGCTTTCACCAGAAGCTGTCCCATGAGCCTGCATATTCGGCAGCTTGCTGGCAAAAATGCGCATCACATCGTAGAGGGCGCTTTCAAGGCCTTTGCCCGTGCGCTCAAGGCCGCTGTCGCCTCGGATGGAAGCAACAGCATCCCGTCAACCAAGGGGGTTCTGTGATGGTCGGCATCATTGATTACGGTGTGGGAAACCTCTTCTCCCTGAGTTCCTCTTTGGCGGCCATCGGAGAGCAGACGGTGATCTCCGGCAGCGCGCAGGCGTTGGAACGGGCGGATCAACTGATTTTGCCGGGCGTGGGCGCGTTCGAGGATGCGGCGGCCAAGCTTCAGAAAAGTGGGCTGGCAGATTTTGTTCGCGCCAAGGCCAAGGAGGGCAGGCCGCTGCTGGGCATCTGTCTGGGCATGCAGCTGCTCTTTGAAAGAAGCTTTGAATATGGCGAGCACGAGGGGCTTGGTCTGCTCAAGGGGCAGGTTGTCCCCATGAAGGGGCGCATTCCCTCCGAGCTCAAAACCCCGCATATGGGCTGGAACAGGCTTGAGGATATCCGACCGGACAGCCGCCTGCTCCGTGCGCTCAAGCCGGAGACCTACGTGTATTTTGTCCATTCCTATTATGCCGTGGACTGCGCGGATTCCCTCGCCGCCGTCGCCGATTACGGCATTCCCGTCACCGCCGCAGTGGAAAAGGGCAATATCTTTGGCTGTCAATTCCACCCGGAAAAGAGCGGCGCGGTGGGGCTTGATATTCTGCGCGCATTCTGCGCCGTCCAAGGAGCGTGAGAACATGCTGATTTATCCTGCCATCGACCTGTACGGCGGCAAAGCCGTCCGTCTCCTGAAGGGCGATTATGCCCAGATGACCGTCTACAGCGACAGCCCGGTACAGGTCGCCTCCGCATTCAAGGCGGCAGGCGCGACACATATCCATCTGGTTGATCTGGAGGGCGCAAAAACCGGTTGTCCCGCTCATCTGAATACGATTCAAAGCATTGTAAACGCTACGGGACTTTTTTCAGAAGTCGGCGGCGGCATCCGCAGCATGGAGACGATCAAAGCCTATTTGTCCATCGGTGTGCGCCGCGTGATCCTCGGCACGGCCGCTGTGACCGATCCGGCGTTCCTTGAAGCCGCGCTGAACGCTTACGGCGAGCAGATTGCGGTCGGCGTGGACATCAGGGACGGATTTGTTGCCATCAAGGGATGGACGGAGACGTCCGCGCTCACCGCCGAGGCTTTCTTCGCCCGCATGCAGGCGCTGGGCGTGAAGACCGTGATCTGTACGGATATCTCCCGCGACGGCGCGATGAAGGGCGCCAATCGCGAGCTGTATCAGGCGCTGTCCAGGGCCTATGCCGTCGACCTGATTGCCTCCGGCGGCGTATCCTCCATGGAGGACGTTGAAGCACTGGCCCGGATGCGTCTGCACGGCGCGATCATCGGCAAGGCGTATTACATCGGCGCAATCGACCTGAAGGCGGCAATCGAGGTGGCAAAATGATTACCAAACGCATCATTCCCTGTCTGGACGTGCGCGACGGACGCGTGGTCAAGGGCGTGCGCTTTGAGGGGCTTGCCGACGTATCCTCTCCCGTCGCGCTGGGCAGGTTTTATTCCGATTGCGGCGCGGACGAATTGGTGTTCTACGATATTACCGCCTCCGCAGAGGGGCGCGCGATGTTTACCGATATTCTGCGCGAGGTGGCCTCGACCATCTTCATTCCCCTGACCGTCGGCGGCGGCATCAACACCGTGGAGGATTTTGACCGCGTGCTCAAGTGCGGCGCGGACAAGGTCAGCGTCAACTCCGGCGCAATCCGCAATCCCGAGCTCATTGCAGCCGCCGCCAGGCGCTACGGCAATCAATGCGTGGTGCTTTCCGCGGACGTCAAGCGCGTGAACGGCGAATTCCGCGTGTTCGCCAGGGGCGGACGCGAGGACACGGGCATGGAGGCGATTGCATGGATTCGCCGCTGCGTCGGGCAGGGCGCGGGCGAGGTTGTGCTCAACTCCATCGACACGGACGGCGTGAAAAAGGGCTTCGATCTTGAAATGCTTGACGCGGTCAGCAGCGCGGTCGACGTGCCGGTGATTGCCTCCGGCGGCGCTGGTTGTGCAGAGGATTTTGTCACGCTGTTCAAAACCCTGCCCAAGGTGGACGCAGGGCTTTCCGCTTCGATCTTCCATTTTGGGCAGGTGCAGATTCCGGAGCTGAAAAAGACGC
>CAZACG010000161.1:0-4440 GCA_964483645.1 uncultured Oscillospiraceae bacterium
CTTCCGGCTTCTGAGCCTCATGCTCATGCTCGGCGCCGGCATACACGCGCAACTTGCGCGCCATCTGACGACCCAGCGGTCCCTTGGGCAACATGCCGATCACAGCATGCTTCACTGCAAACTCCGGCTTCTCAGCCATCAGCTTGCGATACTTGGTCTCCTTGAGTCCGCCCGGGAAACCGGAATGATGATAGTACACCTTCTGGTCGAGCTTCTTGCCGGTCAACACAACCTTGGCCGCATTGATGACGATCACATGGTCGCCGGTATCAACGTGGGGGGTGTAGGTCGGCTTGTTCTTGCCGCGCAGGATTGCGGCAACCTGGCTGGCCAGACGGCCAAGCGTCATGCCGTCGGCGTCAACAACGTACCACTTGCGCTCGACGGTCTGGGCATTTGCCATAAACGTTTTCACGTGAATTCTCCTCCTCGTGGTGATATCCACAACATAACGCATCGCGCTGGTCGGACGCTCTGCAGAAGCGCGCACTTTCTCCCGGGGCTATCAGGCGAACATACGCAATGGGTATTGTAACCTGTCTGCGCATGTTTTGTCAAGCATTTTTTCTTTTAAATTGAAGAATTCTGGCGTTTTTTTGCACGTTCGGCAACCGTAAGCCATTTTCCGGTCTTAAAGCGCGCATATACCACAACCGCTCTCGTCGTCTGATCCAGCACAATGGTCAGCCACGCGCCGGTCAGACCCCAGCCAAGGTCATAGATGAACGGGCCTGCCAGCAGCACGCGGAAAATCCAAATGCCCGCCATAGAGGCCAGCAGCGGAAAGCGCGTGTCCTGCGCGCCACGAAGACCGGCGGCAATGGGCAGCTGCGTACAGATACCCGGCATTCCCAGCGCAATCAGCTTAAGCACGCCTGCCGACAGCTCGGAAACCTGTGGATCATTGGTGTACAGCAGAACAATATAATGCGAGCAGGTGATAAAGAAAACCATGAGCAGCACGGCTGTGCACATGCTGATTCGGTGAATCAAACGAACATAATCCGTGGCCTCTTGCTTCTTTCCCGCGCCCAAGCTCTGTCCTACCAATGTGGTCGCCGCTACGCCGAAGGCCTGTCCGGGCATCCATGTCAGGCCATTGACGCTCAAGCCGATCTGATGCGCGGCAAAAACAGCCGTACCAAGTCCCGAAACCTGACGGGCAAAAATGATGAAGCCGACCTGCATGATCAGCTGCTCGAGCATACTTGTGGTTCCCACGTTGAGGATCCTTCGAATCCACTGCATTCCAAAACGCCAGTCCCCATCCATTCTGAACTGAACAGGCGTATGCGCCCGAAACGCCGTGGCCATCGCCAGCGCACAGCCGATATACTGGGAGAGCGTCGTGGAAATCGCCGCGCCGGATACGCCCAGCGCCGGCATACCGAACTTTCCGTAGATCAAAGCATAGTTGCCTATCACATTGAGCAGGTTGGCAATCAGATTGTAGGTCATCGGCAGACGCGTCTGGCCTACGCCGCGCAGGGATGCAGTAATTGAAAATGTGATCGAGCAGGGCAGCACACCCAGCGCGACGATCTGAAGATACTCTTTCGCGTATTCAAAGGTATCTGCGCCGGCGCCCATAAAGCGAACAAGCGGACCGGCAAAGATATACAGCGCAGCCAGCGCTGCAAGTCCCAAGCCGGAAGCCAGCATCATGGCGTTTCGGGCGATCATGCCCGCGCTGCGCTCCTCCTTTGCGCCAACCGCCCATGCAACGCCGGCCGTCGTTCCGACGTTGATGGCAATGAGTATGCTGCGCACCAGATTGACCGGGCTGTTGGTCAAGCCGACCGCAGCAATCGCTACGGCGGATATTTCACTTTGTCCCAGCATGATAGTGTCCACCATCGTAAAGAGCTGGGAAAGCACCAATTCAAAAAGTGCAGGCAGCACAATGGTTAAAACACGTTTTTGATTCTCTCCGGAAAGATTCAATCCTCTCGTCAAAAGCTTCATACTAACTCCTCTTGTCCTCTTATCATGACGTACAACCATGGATTTGCATCCCGATTACTATATCAGAAACAGCGCCCAAATGTAAAGCCGTCTTTGCTCACTTTCTTTTGTTTTTTCCGGGATCGGCGTTTTCGCCACGTATGAACACAGCCAAGCGCGCCAAAGAAAACGCGATTCCCGAACGCTTTTTACCGTATGGGAAATCGCTCAAAGTAACGTGCAGCGACACGAGGAAACGCTCTTTTTTCCAATCTGGGGACTTGACAACCCGTCGCTTTTTGGATAGAATAACTCTTAAATTCATATTTCCAACCAAAAGATGATGATGGGAATCAATCGAAAGGTTTCCTCCGTGAAGAGAGCCGGCGTTTGGTGCAAGCCGGTCGGAGCCCTTTTTGAGAACTCCTCCCGGAATCGCGTGGGCGAACCTTCAGTAGTCTGCGACGGATGACCCCGTGATCGGTCAGGTCTTGACAGAGACCGTTGAGGGCTGCCCCAGCAGCCGAATTAGGGTGGTACCGCGCAAACAGAGTAAATCAAGCGCCCCTAAGCCGCAATAAGCTGCGGCTGGGGCGTTTTTCTTTCCCCCAGACCGCTCTCCCAAAGGAAAGGAGAAACATTATGAATCAAGGTTGTAAAAAGTACATCCCCTTCACCCCCGTCTCTCTCCCCGACCGTACATGGCCGGACAAGAAGATCGAGAAAGCGCCCGTTTGGTGCTCCGTTGATCTGCGCGATGGCAATCAGGCGCTGGTCACGCCCATGAACCTCCAGGAAAAGCTGGAATACTTTAAGCTGCTGGTTGAGCTGGGCTTTAAGGAAATCGAGGTAGGCTTCCCGTCCGCTTCCGAGACGGAGTACGAAATCCTTCGCGCACTCATTGACGGAAACTACATTCCCGATGACGTGACCATTCAAGTGCTGGTTCAGGCGCGCGAGCATCTGATCCGCAAGACCTTTGAAGCCGTGCACGGCGCTAAGAACGTCATCATCCATTTCTACAATTCCACCTCCACCCTGCAACGCAAGGTTGTCTTCAAAAAGGACATGCAGGGCATCATTGATATCGCCGTTGCAGGCGCTAAGCTCGTTCGCGAGCTGACCGAGGCAGACGCCGATTCCGGCACGCATTACCGCTTCGAATACTCTCCGGAATCCTTCTCCGGCACGGAGATGGACTTTGCCGTGGACATCTGCCATCAGGTCATGGAAACGCTGGGCGCGACCAAGGAAAATCCGGTCATTCTCAATCTGCCCAACACGGTCGAAATGTGTACGCCCAACACCTATGCCGACCAGATTGAATACTTCATCCGCCATCTACCCAACCGCGAGGCTGCGATCATTTCCGTGCATCCGCACAACGACCGCGGCACCGGCGTGGCCTGCACGGAGCTTTCCCTGATGGCCGGCGCGCAGCGCGTGGAGGGCACGCTCTTTGGTAACGGCGAGCGCACCGGCAATCTGGATATCGTCACCGTAGCAATGAATATGTTCACGCAGGGCGTTGATCCGGAGCTTGACTTCTCCCATATCGATCATGTTCGCGACATTTTCGAGCGCTGCACCAAGATGCATGTGCCGGAGCGCTGGCCCTACGCTGGTAAGCTCGCTTTCACGGCTTTCTCCGGCTCTCATCAGGACGCCATCAATAAGGGACACGAATACATGCGCGAATCGAAATCCCCGTATTGGGAGATTCCGTATCTGCCGATTGACCCGGCGGACGTGGGACGCGAATACGAACCCGTCATCCGCATCAACAGCCAGTCCGGCAAGGGCGGCGCAGCCTTTATTATGGATCACAACTTCGGCTACCATCTGCCCAAGGCAATGCATCCGGAGTTTGGCGCAGTCGTTCAGGTCGAGTGCGACAAGACCGGACGCGAGCTGCTGCCCGACGAGGTCATGGGGCTGTTCACCCGCGAGTTCCTCAACATCTCCACGCCCTACGCGCTCTCGCGCGCCAAGTTCTATGAAGAGGCCATCGCCGGAAGCTCCGCCAACGTCACGCACTTCTCCGGCGTGCTGAGCGTCCGCGGCAACTTCGTGCAGCTGGAATCCCGGGGCAACGGCCCGATTGACGCCTTCTTTAATGCGTTGGGTCAGGCCGGCATTGAGGGCTATTCCTTCATCACCTATCATGAGCACGCCATTTCTAAGGGCTCCGACTCGCAGGCCGTCGCGTACATTCAATTGCGCGCTCCCGGCGGACGCCGCATTTATGGCGTCGGAACCGAGCACAACATCAACTTTGCTTCGGTCAAGGGTATCCTTAGCGCAATCAATCGCTTTGAAAACGGCAAGCTGTAATTGCACAATAGACACGGGGCTGTTGCAGAAACGAAGAATTCTGCAACAGCCCCTTCTATATTGGACGACGCGAAACACGAAGATGAATCGGGCAGATAGACTATGTATACTCCAAGACATTTTCCTGCTTGGATATCATTCTCGTGTAGTACTATCCTCAAA
>CAZACG010000162.1:0-4437 GCA_964483645.1 uncultured Oscillospiraceae bacterium
CAATCGCCTGCGTATCGCTCATGCCCGTAAAGCGCGGCATGGCAACCTGACCGCTGCCAAGAGAAACCGTAACCGATACCTGTTCTCCGCGTTCCAGCTCCTCGCCGGAAATGGGATTCTGCGCGCAGACATAGCCCTGCGGCGTATCGCTGTAGGCATAGGCAATCTGCGCGACCAGATCCGCGCTGTCTATCATTCTGCCTGCGGTTACCTCGTCAAGCCCCGTCAGATCGGGCATACGCGTAGTCAGGAAGACCAGCCTATACAATCTTGCACCCGCCACAAGAATCAGCGCGGCAAACACAAGGGCGACAAACACACCTACAACACGCAGCGTCACCATGCGTTTTTTCTTTTCGCGGCTCTGCGCAGACGCTTTTTGCGCCATTTGAACCTTTTGCTGCATGAATTCGCCGTCGGGATGGCGCAGCGCGCGTCTGAGATCGCGCATCATCGCCTCCGCGCTCTGATAGCGGCTGCCCGGTTGCTTTTGCAGCGCATATCCCACAATCAGCGCAACCGCACGGCAAACCTCCGCCGCCTCTTCAATGGGCTTAGGCTGCTCCATCAGGTGCATCATCGCCACAGACACAGCCGTCTCTCCGTCAAAGGGAACGCTGCCTGCAAGCATTTCATAGAGTATCACGCCAACAGAATACAGATCGGATGCTGCTGTCGCACGCATGCCCTTGGCTTGCTCGGGCGAGAAATAATGCACGGAGCCGATCACATTGCCATCCGAGGTCAGCGTTTCGGTTTCCGCCATATCGGCGATACCAAAGTCGCCGATCTTCACCTGGCCGCTTCTTGAAATCATCACATTCTGCGGCTTGACGTCTCTGTGAATGATGCCCCGCTGATGCGCGTGAGCAAGCGCCGCAAGGATCTGCAAGGTAATGCGCACGGCCCGTTCCTGCCCAAGACCGCCGGATTCAAGAATCATTTCCTTGAGCGTTCTGCCGTCGACATATTCCATGGCAATATAAGAAACGCCGCCGACGCGCCCGGAATCAATCAGATTGACCACATTAGGATGATTAAGCTTTCGGCAAACCTCCGCTTCGCGTTTGAAGCGCGCCTGATACTCCGGATCCTCCTCGTACTCCTCACGCAGCACCTTGAGCGCAACGGTCTGTCGGCTTCTGAGATCAAAAGCGCGGTAAACAATGGCCATGCCGCCTCGACCGATGACATCCTCCACGCGGAATCGGCGGCTGACGATCTTGCCTATCAGTCTGGATTCCACGTTAAGCCTCCTCGTCCATATAAAGAATCAGCGTCACATTGTCACGCCCTCCCGCGTCGAGCGCAAGCTCAATCAAACGATCCGCAGCCTGCTCCAGCGTTCGACTGAGCATTGCATCGCAGATGTCCTTATCAGAAACCATGCTGTTGAGACCATCCGTACAAAGCAACCATAGATCTCCCGGCGTTGTATCGACAGCCAGCAGATCAGGCTCGTTGTCGCCCTGCGTTCCCAGTGCTCGCGTGATAATGTTGCGCTTGGGATGCGTGCGCGCCTCCTCCTGTGTAATCAGACCGGCGCGCACCAGCTCGTCCACGAGGGAATGATCCTGCGTAATCTGCATCAGCTCACCGCCGCGCAGACGGTAGATGCGGCTGTCCCCGATATGCGCAATGTACATATAGCGTCCACCGCGAAACATCACCGAGAGCGTCGTGCCCATGCCCGCGCAGCGCGGGTTTTTCTTGGCATGGCGGGCTATCGCCTTCTGCGCCCTTTCCACAGCGTCCTTGAGCGCCGAAATGCCGGGGCGTGTGTCGGAGACCGCCAGAGCGCGAATCGCATCCATCGCCATCGCGCTGGCCACCTCGCCCGCCAGATGTCCGCCCATGCCGTCGGCCACGGCAAAGATTCCTCTTACCTCGTCAAACCAGACGGCGTCCTCATTCTGTTTGCGCACTCTGCCGATATCGCTTCTGAGCGTCGCTGCCATTTCTTACACCTCTTATCCCCTTGAGGACGATCCCTTCCGCTTGCGCACGCCAAAGCCATGGAAGACGAAATCCGAATCACTAATCCTTTTGGGTTATATAGCGCCTGCGCAGTTGTCCGCATGCGCCCTCGATATCATCGCCCATCTCGCGCCTTCTGGTCACAGAGATGTTCCTTTGCTCAAGCGCCTTTTTGAATGCGTCCACTTCTCGCTCGCTAACGCCCCGAAGCCCTCTCTCCGGCACTGAATTGAGCGGAATCAGGTTGACGTGGCATTGCATGCCACGCAGCCTTCCCGCCAGTTCGGCAGCCTGTTCGGGGCTTGCGTTTACGCCATGCACCAGCGCATATTCAAAAATCACGCGCCGTCCGGTCTTTTCAATATAGTTCCGGCAGGCGGAAAGCACCTCGTCCATCGCATACGCCTTCGCCACGGGCATCAGCTGCCTGCGAACCTCATCGTTAGGCGCATGCAGCGAAAGCGAGAGCGTAACCGGAAGATCCTCCTGCGCAAAGCGAAGCATCTGCGGCACAAGGCCGCAGGTAGACAGCGAAACGCTGCGCATACCGATGCACAAGCCGCCCTCCATACGCAGGATGCGCAGGAATTTCACGACGTTATCATAGTTGTCAAACGGTTCGCCGCTGCCCATGAGCACTATGTTACCCACCTTGCCACCGTTTTCCTGCCCCGCAAGAATGCCGTTGGCGCAAACAATCTGACCAAGTATTTCTCCCGGCGTCAGACTGCGCGCGCAACCGTCAAGCGTGGACGCACAAAACGCACAGCCCATCCGACAGCCCACCTGCGTGGACAGACAGAGCGTGTTTCCGTATTTATAACGCATGAGCACGCCCTCGATGATATGCCCATCCGGCAGTCGGTAAAGCAACTTGATTGTGCCGTCCAGCTTGGATTGGATGGTTTCAACGACCTTAACCGGATTGTCAAGACAGGTTTCCAAAAGCGACTGCCGGAGCGTTTTCGGCAGATTGCTCATGTTTTCAAAGGACACGCCCTGATGCAGCCAAGCAAACACCTGCTTGGCTCGAAACGCCGGCTGTCCCATCTCCTTCAACAGCTCTGCCAGCTCCTGCGGGGTCATGGAGAGCAGCTGCATTCTGTTTTCGCTCATACCCTCACCCTGCGCATACGGCAGACATAGAAGCCGTCCGTACCATCTCTGTGCGCGAGCATCTGAATGCCCGGCTCGCCCTCCTTCTCCGCCAGCGCAGCAGGAAGCTCGTCGCCCATCGGAACGACCTCATACTCCGGATGGCGCTCAAGGAATGCGCGCGCCTGCGCTTCGTTCTCCTGCGGAAGAATCGAGCAGGTGGAATACACCAGCGTGCCGCCGACCTTGAGCATCGGCGCTATCGCATCAAGAATATCGCTCTGCGTGCGCATGAGGCTTTCAACGCCCGCCCGACTGACGCGATAGCGCAGATCCGGCTTTTCCAGCATCACGCCCGTACCCGAGCAGGGTGCGTCAATCAGCGCAGCGTCCAGCGTCAAATCCATATCCGGACGCGGCGCAGCAGCGTCTTTGACTGCCGGGCGCACATTTTCCAGCTTCAAACGATTGGCCGTGCCGCGAATCAGCTCAACGCGGTGAGCATGGGTATCCCATGCATACACGCGGCCCGTATCGTTCATCATCTCGCAAAGCACAGCGGTCTTTCCACCCGGCGCCGCGCAGGCATCCAGCACCGTCTGACCGGGCTTCGCGCCGACCATGCGCGCGGCAATGACCGAGCTTTCGCCCTGAATGGTAAACAGACCGTTCTGGAAGGCGCGCATGCGCGTCAAATCGCCCGCATGATATACCTTATACGTTCCCGGCACGATGCCTTCTGTAAACTCAAGCTCATCGTCTGCAAACAATGCGCGAAGGCGCGCATCGTCGCAGCGCAGATAATTGACGCGCACCGTCACAGCGCGCTCCTTCGGCCGATAGCGCAAAATCTCCAGCGCGCCATGTTCGCCATAAGCCTCAATGAGCATGCCCGCAAGCTCCTGCGGCACGCTGAACATGACGGACAGATATTTGACCGGATCCTCGGCAGGCTTGGGCCATACAACGCTGTCCTTTCCTCGAATCATATTGCGCAGAACGCCGTTGACAAACCCGGTCAGTGCCTCAAAGCCCATTGCGCGGGTCAGGCTGACGGATTCATCCACAGCCGCCATGTCCGGCACGCGGTCAAGGTAGAAAAGCTGATAAGCGCCCATGCGAAGAATTTCGCGGATGGTCGGCTCAAGCTCCTTTTCACCTTCCAGAAACTGATCAATGCGCCAATCGAGCGTGATGCGGTTTTCCAGCGTGCCGTATACCAGCTGCGTGACAAACGCACGATCACGATGATACATTCCCGCAGTAGCCAAACGCTTGTCAAGAGCAAGGGAGGCGTATGCATCAGACCGGCTCACATCCAGCAGCGTCTCCAGCGCGACACGACGCGGCGCAAGGTTGACGCGC
>CAZACG010000163.1:0-4430 GCA_964483645.1 uncultured Oscillospiraceae bacterium
TTCCGCCGCAGGGCGGACGCAAGCATCCGCACCAGGAATGCATCCAGATTGACACGACGAACATCCTCTTTATCTGCGGCGGCGCGTTTGACGGAATTGATAAGATTATCGAAAAGCGCAGCGGAGCCGGTACGATCGGCTTTGGCACGGAGGTCAAGAGCAAGGAGAAGAAGAACGTGGGACAGGTGCTTGCGGATATTCGTCCGGAGGATCTGCTCAAGTTTGGTCTGATTCCCGAGTTCATCGGTCGTCTGCCGATTATTGTGACGCTTGACAATCTTGATGAGGAAGCGCTGGTACGCATTCTGACTGAGCCGCGTAATGCGCTGGTGAAGCAGTACAAGAAGCTGGTTGAGCTGGACGGCGTGGAGCTTGAGTTTGAAGAGGCGGCGCTTCAGGCGATTGCAAGCAAGGCGATTGCCCGCAAGAGCGGAGCACGCGGTCTGCGCGCGATCATTGAAGATGCGCTGATGGGGACGATGTTCGAGCTGCCCAGTCGCAGCGATATTGAACGCGTCGTCGTTACCAAGGAAAGCATTACAGAGCGCAAGGAGCCGACGCTCGTCCCGGGCGAGCCTAAGCGCAAGATGACCTCTGGCAAAGCGCGCCGTGAAAACGGCGAAGCGGCCAACAGAAGGCCGTCGGTGTCCTGATGGTATGAAACGAGAAACCGCGGGGAAGAATATTCTCCGCGGGCTTTTTTACCGTATAGGAAATCGCGTAATGCATCGCGCGGCGCGCACGAAACAGCCGTGAAGCGTGCGGGTCAGGCTGCTTTTATTGCAAAATCGACAGCATTCAGGTATAATGAATAAACATCGGCTCGATGCTTACGAATGCGGGCCGGATTAAGGAGGAAACAAGCATTGGCCAAGCCGAAGAAGAGAAAGACACAGCCGGTTACTCTGCCGATGCTGCCGCTGCGGGGACTGATGGTCTTTCCGTACATGGTGCTGCATTTTGACGTGGGCCGCAAGAAATCCGTGGCCGCGCTTGAGCAGGCCATGCTGGGCGATCAGCGAATTTTCTTGGTCGCGCAGCGCGATATGGATGTGGACAATCCCGATGTGGACGACATCTATCACGTGGGTACCATTGCAACGATCAAGCAGGTTCTCAAGCTTCCGGGCGATAACATTCGCCTGCTTGTGGAGGGCAGGAGCCGAGCGATTCTGCGCGCGATTACGCAGGAGGAGCCTTATTTTGAGGCGGCGCTTGACGAGGTCATTCCATCGGGCACGCCCGTTTCCATCGAAACGGACGCATTGCTGCGAACGGCGCATACGTATTTTGAAGATTACTGCAAGATGAGCGGGCGTATCGCGCCGGAGACGATTCAATCCGTCATGGAGATCGAGGATCCGGGTCAGCTCTCCGATGTAATTGCGGCGAATGTTTTGCAGAAGATTGAAGACAGGCAGCAGGTGCTTGAGGAGCTTGACGAGGTCGCGCGGTTGGAATCGGTGTGCGCAATTCTGGTGCGCGAGACGGAGCTGGCCGGGGTGGAAAAGAAAGTGCAGGCGCGCGTTCGCAAGCAGATCGAACAGAATCAGAAGGATTATTATCTGCGCGAGCAGATTAAGGCGATTCAGACTGAGCTGGGCGATAAAGATGCTACGGATGTAGAGGATCTGCGCGAGCGACTGGAAAAAACGCCGATGAACGAGGAGGCCAAGGATAAAACCGAGCGCGAGCTGGAACGTCTTTCTCGCATGGCGCCGGGCGGCTCGGAAATCGGCGTGAGCCGCACGTACGTTGAATGGATGCTGGATTTGCCATGGGGCAAGATTACGCCGGATAACCTTGACCTGAAGCGTGCGCGTCGCGTGCTTGCGGAGGATCACTATGGCCTTGACGAAGTGAAGGAGCGTGTGATCGAGTACTTGGCGGTCTGCCGCATCAAAAACAACATGAAAGGCCCCGTGCTCTGCTTTGTCGGCCCACCCGGCGTGGGCAAGACGTCCATTGCCAAGTCAATTGCGCGCGCGCTGGGACGCAAATTTGTGCAGATGTCCTTGGGCGGCGTGCGCGATGAAGCGGAGATTCGCGGCCATAGACGAACCTATATCGGCGCGATTCCGGGTCGAATTATCTCTTCCATCAAGCAGGCGGGGACCATGAATCCCGTGTTTCTGTTTGACGAGATCGACAAGATGGCCTCCGATGTGCGCGGCGATCCGGCGAGCGCGATGCTCGAGGTGCTGGACAGCGCGCAGAACAATGCATTTCGCGATCACTATCTGGAATGCCCGTTCGACCTGTCGGGCGTGATGTTCATCACCACAGCCAACTCGATTGACACCATCCCGCGTCCACTGCTGGATCGTATGGAGGTTATCGAGGTCAGCGGCTATACGGAGGAGGAAAAGCTGAATATCGCCAAGCGGCATCTGCTGCCCAAGCAGATTGAGGAGCACGGTTTGGCGGCGCGTAGCGTGCGCATGAGCGACAAAATTCTGCGCAGTCTCATTCAGGGCTATACCCGGGAGGCAGGCGTGCGTCGTTTGCAGCGGACAATCGGCAAGGTCGTGCGCAAGAGCGCGGTGTGCATGCTGGATGAGGGCATGGAGACTGTGACGGTTTCGCAGGAAAAGCTGGAAGCGTTCCTCGGTGCGCCGCGCTATCACTATGAGAAGGCGGGCAAAAAGCCGGAAGTCGGTGTGGTCAATGGTCTGGCGTATACCGTCGTCGGCGGCGATACCTTGCAGATCGAAACGACCACCATGCCCGGAACGGGTCAACTGGAATTGACGGGTAGCCTTGGCGACGTCATGAAGGAAAGCGCACGCGCTGCGAAATCCTATGTGCGTGCGCATGCTCACGAATTTGGGATCGAGCCTGATTTTTACAAGAATCTGGATATTCACATCCATGTTCCGGAGGGGGCTGTTCCCAAGGACGGCCCGAGCGCGGGCGTAACGATGACCACGGCGCTGGTTTCCGCGTTGACGGGCATCGCCGTACGTCAGAATGTCGCGATGACGGGCGAGATCACGCTGCGCGGCCGCGTACTGCCCATCGGTGGACTGAAGGAGAAGCTGTTGGCGGCGCATAGAGCGGGCATTGACACCGTGCTCATTCCGAAAGAAAACCTCAAGGATCTTGAGGAAGTGCCTGAAAATGTGCGGAATGCGATCCGCATTATTCCTGCGGAGGATGTGCATACGGTGCTTGAAACCGCCCTGTGTGAAAAGCCGGCGCCCAAGGAGAAGGAGCCGCTTCCCGTTATACCCGCTGTTCAGGGGGAGCCTTCTGCCGGCTTGCGTGCCTGAACGTCTAGGAAGCAAAGGAGAAAACCATGATTGTCAAACGCGCAGATTTCATCACCTCGATGAAGGATTATGGCGAGTTTGCCACGAAGGGCTGTCCTGAGGTGGCCTTTGCCGGAAAGAGCAACGTAGGAAAGTCTTCGATGATCAATAAGATCGCGAATCGAACCAAGCTTGCTCGTACGAGCGCAACGCCCGGCAAGACGCGCCTGATTAATGTCTATCAGATCAATAACGAGGTCAACTTCATTGACTTGCCGGGCTATGGCTTCGCCAAAGTCAGCAAGCAGGAAAAGCTCTCGTGGGGCAAGATGATGCAGGATTATTTTGCAACCACCGAGGATCTGTGCCATGTGTTTCATCTGGTGGATATTCGACACGAGCCAACCGCCGAGGATCGCGAGATGAACGCCTTCCTGCGTCAGGCCGGCATCCCCTTTACGGTGATTGCGACCAAGGCGGATAAAATCAGCCGGGGCGCGCGCCTGAAGCATATTGCGCCGATTTGCCGCGCGCTGTATGTACAGCCGTGGCAGGTGATTCCCTTCTCGTCCGAGGATGGCTCAGGCAAGGAGGAAGTGCTTGCCAAGATCGAAGAGGTCTGCTATGAGGTTGAGGAGGAGCCGGTACAGGCTCTGCCCAAGGAAGAATAACATCAAAAAAGGAGAGCGTGAGCTCTCCTTTGGACTGCTATAACAGAAGTAGACACAAAAAACAAACCCCGTCGCAGAATTACGCGACAATTACGCGGCTTTACTCCGAATTTCAAACGGAGTAAGGTCGTTTTTCATATCAATACGCTCGTAGTTGTAGAATTGGATATATTCGTCAACGAGCTGTTTGACCTGTTCTCCGGTAGTAGGCGATAAGGTGCAATAAATTGCGCAAATTGAAAAGACATAGTTTGCAAGCTCTGGTAGAATGGAAGTTACGAGCCAACATTCTGAAAGGAGAGCAAACTATGTCTGAGAAGATTGTACAACTGATACTATTTTCTCATCAAATTACCAGATAGGAACCAGGATGTGGTATAATGTAATGGGTGATGAAAGATGGCAAAATCATACGAGATATCCAAAAGTCAGTTGCAGGAAATAGAGACGGCGCGAAAGAAGAACCGAAATAAGAACGTAGAGCGCAGGCTTTACGTTCTTGTCATGC
>CAZACG010000164.1:0-4422 GCA_964483645.1 uncultured Oscillospiraceae bacterium
AGAGCAAGCTGGGCAACAGCGAGGTTCGAACCATCGTCAATTCGCTGGTGGGCAAGCAGCTCTCTGATTATCTGGAGGAAACGCCGCAGCATGCCAAGCTGATTCTTGACCGCTGTCTGGCGGCTTCCCGTGCCAGAGAGGCTGCTCGTAAGGCGCGCGATCTGACCCGCAGAAAGACGGTCCTCGAATCCGGCAGCTTGCCCGGCAAGCTGGCGGACTGCTCCGAGCGTGATCCGCAAAAATGCGAGATCTTCCTCGTCGAGGGCGATTCCGCAGGCGGCAGCGCGAAGATGGGACGCGACAGGCATTTTCAGGCCATCCTCCCGCTGCGCGGCAAGATCCTCAATGTCGAAAAGACGAGGCTGGATCGTGTGCTGGCCAACGACGAAATCAAGGCGATGATTACAGCGTTTGGCTGCGGTGTGGGCGAGGAGTTTGATATCAGCAAGCTTCGCTATGACCGCATCGTCTGCATGACGGATGCCGATGTTGACGGAAGTCATATCCGCATCCTGATGCTCACCTTCTTCTATCGCTACATGCGTCCGCTGATTGAGCAGGGACACGTGTACGCCGCGCAGCCGCCGCTGTACAAGGTGACCTACCAGAAGCAGGAGCGCTATTGCTACTCCGACGCGGAGCTTGACAAGATCATGAACGAGATCGGCAGGGACAAAAAGCCCGAGGTGCAGCGCTACAAGGGTCTCGGCGAAATGAGCGCCGAGCAGCTGTGGAACACCACCATGGACCCTAAACGCAGAACGATGCTTCGCGTGTCTGTCGAGGACGCGATTGCGGCGGATGAGATCATGAGCCTGCTGATGGGCGAAAAGGTCGAGCCGCGCCGCGAGTTCATCGAGCAGAACAGCAAGCTCGTTGACGATCTGGATATCTGAGAAAGGAGGAACGACCCTTGGATTTTAAAGATCATCTGCCGGGTAATACGGAGGATTTGGACAGAATTCGCCCGATTGACCTTGAACAGGAGATGAAGAAGTCGTTCATCTCCTATGCCATGGCCGTTATCATCACGCGCGCTCTGCCGGATGTGCGCGACGGCCTCAAGCCTGTGCATCGGCGCATTCTCTACGCTATGCATGAGCTGGGCGTGACCCCTGATAAGCCGTTCCGTAAATGCGCCCGTATTGTCGGCGACGTTTTGGGTAAGTATCATCCGCACGGCGACTCGTCGGTATACGGCGCGCTGGTTCGCCTTGCGCAGGACTTTGCTACCCGTTATCCGCTCGTAGAGGGACAGGGCAACTTCGGCTCTGTCGACGGCGACGGCGCGGCGGCGATGCGATACACCGAAGCCCGCATGAGCAAGATCAACATGGAGATGCTCGCGGACATTGACAAGGAAACCGTTGATTTTGTTCCGAACTTTGACGAGACGCTCATGCAGCCGACCGTCATGCCCAGCCGTTATCCGAATTTGCTGGTCAACGGCTCCTCTGGTATAGCCGTCGGTATGGCGACCAACATCCCGCCGCACAATCTCGGCGAGGTGATCGACGGCGTAATCAAGCTCATTGACAACCCGGACGTCACCAGCCAAGAGCTGATGGACGTGATCAAGGGACCCGATTTTCCGGGCGGCGGCCTCATTCTTGGCCGAAGGGGCATCTATGATACCTACACCACAGGCCGAGGCCGCATCATCGTGCGCGCCAAAACTGATATTGAGCCGATGCCCAATAATCGCCAGCGCATTGTCGTCACCGAGATCCCCTATATGGTCAACAAGGCCGCGCTGGTTTCCAAAATTGCGGAGCTGGTGCATGACAAGCGCCTTGAGGGCATTTCCGATATCCGCGACGAGTCCGACCGCGAGGGCATGCGCATCGTCATTGAGCTCAAGCGCGACGTGAACGCCGCCGTGGTGCTCAATTATCTGTACAAGCACACCCAGCTTCAGGACGCCTTCGGCGCGATCATGCTGGCGCTGGTGGATGGCGAGCCCAAGGTGCTCACCTTGAAAGAGATTCTCTATTATTATCTGGAGCATCAGAAGGAAGTTATCGTTCGCCGCACGCGCTATGATCTGGACAAGGCCGAAGCTCGCGCTCACATTCTGGAAGGCTTGCTGATCGCGCTGGACAATATTGATGAGATTGTACGCATCATTCGGGGCAGCGCCAATACGGCAATAGCGAAGACGCAGCTGATGGAGCGCTTTGGCCTTTCCGAAAAGCAGGCGCAGGCGATTCTGGATATGCGTCTGGCCCGCCTGACCGGTCTTGAACGCGAGCGGCTTCAGGAGGAATATGCCGAGCTTGAAAAGACCATTGCGTATCTGCGCGCCGTTCTGGTGGATGAAAAGCTGGTGCTCGGTATTATCCGGGACGAGCTGACGGTCATCAAGAACAAGTATGCCGACGAGCGCCGCACGCAAATCAGCATGCTGGATGGCGAAATCGACCCGGAGGATCTCATTCAGGAGGACAGCGTCGTGGTGACGCTGACGCATTATGGTTATGTCAAGCGCATTCCGCGCGCAACCTACCGTAGTCAGAATCGCGGCGGCAAGGGTGTGATGGGCATGACCACGCGTGAGGAGGATTATGCTGAAAAGCTGCTGGTGACCTCCACGCATGCGGAGCTGATGTTCTTCACCAACCGCGGCCGCGTTTACAGCCTCAAGGCTTACGAGATTCCGGAAGCCGGACGTGCTGCGCGCGGAACAGCCATTGTGAATCTGCTGCAATTGGACGGCGGCGAAAAGGTCACGGCGATGATTCCGCTGCCGAAGGAGCGCGAAGAAGGCTATCTGGTCATGGCTACGCGCAACGGCCTGATTAAGAAGACGGGCAGCGACGAATTTGCCAACCTGCGCAAGACGGGTCTGATCGCCATTGCGCTGCGCGAGGACGATGAGCTGATCGGCGTCGAGCTGACCAAGGGCGAGAGCGAGCTGATGCTGGCGACCCGTCAGGGCATGGCTATTCGCTTTGCAGAGAGCGACGTGCGCGCCATGGGCCGCAATTCGATGGGCGTGCGCTCGATTGATTTGGCCGAGGGCGACGAGGTGATCGCCGTGGCGAAGGTTGAAATGGGCAAGCATGTGCTGGCCATTACCCAAAAGGGTTACGGCAAACGTACGGACGTCTCTGAATTCCGCGTGCAGTCTCGCGGCGGCAAGGGCATCATGGCGATGAGGCTGACCGAAAAGACGGGCCTGATGGCAGCACAGCTGCTGGTGGACGAGGATGAGGATATCATGCTCATCACCGAGGACGGCACAATCATCCGGATGCCTGTCTCCGGAATCTCCGTCATTGGTCGCGTGTCTCAGGGCGTGCGTGTCATGCGCGTGGACGAGGAGAGCCGCATCGTCGGCGTGACCGCCACCGAGCGCGACGAAGAAGCGCCCGAGGAGCAGGAAAGTGAGGCGGCTGTCGAGACGGCCGAGGAAGCCGCCACGACGGAAGAATAAGCGGCGCGAGCCGGACGAAAAGAGGGCTGTCAAGCTCTTTCTGAACATTTCAAAAAGCAATTCTAAGAATGATGGACGCTCTTGAGCTTGGGGCGCTGCACCAACGCTCCGTCAAAGGGCTTTCCGCTTGTCCTTTGAAAACCTTCGGGCACAAGTTCTTCGTTTTGCTTGAGATGTCCGGATGTTTGCTTGACAGCCTCTTTTTCGTCAGGAGAAAAAGGAAGAAGGCGAGGCATTTTTGCGCTTTTCATGCTTTGAGAAGGGCGGCCTATCCGTCTCCTTCTCGTATCGCGCGTAGAAAACAAATGAGGGCTAGATGTAATGAAGATGAATAAGGCTTTTTTGGTCTTTCTGGCTGTGGCCGGCGTGAGCGTTTCCGGGCCGATGGTGAAATGGTCGCTCTCCTGCGGCGCATCGCCTGTGACGATCGCCTTTGGCAGAATGCTGCTTTCGGCGCTTTTGCTGCTTGTGCCGGCGCTCAAAAGCGGGGAATTGCAAACGGTGCTGCGCGCGCCTAAACGCAGGTTGCTGATGGCTTGCGGATCGTCGCTGCTGCTTGCGCTGCATTATACCAGCTGGATGACATCGCTGAGCTTTGCCTCCACCTTCGTCTCCACGGCGCTGGTATGCACGCAGCCGCTGTTTGTCGCGGCACTCTCCGGCGTATTGCTGCACGAGCCGATCAAACGGGAATCAATTCCGGGCGCCATAATCGCTATGATTGGCGCGGCGGCGATCGGTCTGCTCTCCATGACGGGAGAGCATGGCGGCTTGCTGGGCGACGCGCTGGCGCTGCTTGGCGCGGTCTTTATCGCCGGACATTGGCTGGCCTCCCGTGCGTCGAGGCGCGAGTTGCCTGCGATAGGGTACATGACCTTCGTATATGGCGTGACGGCGCTGTGTCTGATCTTGATTTCTCCGTTTGCGGGTGGACTGCATGCCACGCCCGCTTCCATGGGCGGCATCGTCGTGCTTGCCGTGGTTTG
>CAZACG010000165.1:0-4337 GCA_964483645.1 uncultured Oscillospiraceae bacterium
TTGAGGTTTTCCAGCGGAAAGAGAATATTCTGCCTTACCGTAAGATGCGGATAGAGCGCGTAGTTCTGGAAGACCACGCCTACGCCGCGCTTTTCTGCCGGCAGATGCGTAACATCATCCTCGCCAAAGAAGATTTTCCCGCTCGTAGGCTTTTGCAGGCCGCACAGTAGGTTGAGCGTCGTGCTCTTGCCGCAGCCGGACGGACCGAGCAGGCCGATCAGCTGTCCATCCGGAATTTCAAAGGTAAAATCGCTTACTGCGACAACGTCCTCCCCTGCCTTTTTGTTGCGTGCGGGGAATTTCTTGGTCAGATTTTGAAGAACAATTTTCATACAATCCCTCTCTTGAATCACTCAAGGCTTTTGGTGTTTTCATCCTGACGCTTATGATTGTATCTCGGTCCCAGAGCGGCGTAGCGCCGGGTAATCCATTTGCATACGCCGTCAAGCCCCGGGTAAATCATGCGTTCGGAGATATTGATATAATCAAGCTTGTCGCGTATCTCAAGCTTAACCTCTTTGGGAATGATGAGCTTTTGACACTCAATGCGATTCTTCTCTATCAGCTCGGACAAAAGAATTGATGGATCGGAAACTACCGAAAAAAGCGCATACTGATTGACGATTCGATCAATCATCGAGGAGGGTTCAAAGAAGATCGCATATGGCTCCTCTCGAAGCGTCTTCATCTGCTCAAAGCTCGGAATAAGCTTTTCCAGCATGCCGATGGTAAAGATGTTGCTTCCGGTCTCACGCAGCTTAATCTGCAATTTTTCTGGCATCTGGCTCTTAAAATCGCCCACATCCAGACACCAGATTACACCGTCCCGGTCATAATAATCCGTATTCTCGGTGGCAAAATGCGCGGCAACCATCGGCGAATACGTCCAGTCAAGCAGTCTTGTAGGCAGACCATGATGCTGAGCCACGGGCAGAAGACTCCAGAAGCCCGAATATTCGGCCAGATCGGTATATCCGTATTTTCTGAATTGCCTGAACACATGGGCTTCAAGCGACAGGTCATGCGCGCATACGCGGTTAAGCGATGGAATGAGATCCCATTGTCTGTCTGCCGTGCCGCGATAAATTCGATTGTCGCGGTAGCGCTGCACTTTCTCATCCCACACATCGTCAAAGACCGCGCGCTGAAGCTCCTCCCAGTTATGAATCACAATTTCCTGCATGCTTCCCCCGATCGGCGCGTTTTTCTTCGCCGTTATCTTTTATACTTTGCAGGGCCTTCCTCATAAAGGTTCCCGCCGTGCATATCTACGGCTACAATCAGCGGCATGTTTTCTACCGTTAATTCGCGAATTGCTTCCGTCCCAAGCTCCTCAAAGGCAATGACCTTTGCCGAGCGAATGCAGGATGCAATCAACGCGCCTGCGCCGCCTGTCGCCGCGAAATAGACGCCCTCGTTTCGCCGAATCGCGTCCGTCACCGCTTCGCTGCGCTGCCCTTTGCCGATCATTCCGATCAGCCCAAGATCGCAGAGCATCGGCGCATATGCGTCCATACGATAGCTGGTTGTCGGACCGCAGGCGCCGATTGCGTCGCCCGACTTGGCCGGACACGGGCCTGCGTAATAGATGACCTGACTGCGAACGTCAAAAGGCAATGTCTCTCCCTTTTCCGCCAGCGCGCATAGCCGCTTGTGCGCCGCATCCCGCCCGGTATAAATCGTACCGGAAAGCAGCACGCTATCGCCGGCGCGAAGATCACGAATCTCTTCCGGCCTCAGCGGCGCATGGATGATCTTGCTCATCATTCTCCCCCTCGTCAGATTGTGGCTGTCTTATGGCGCGCTGCGTGGCATTGCATGTTGACCGCAACCGGAAGACCCGCGATGTGCGTGGGCATCTGCTCAATGTGTACCGCCAGCGCGGTTGTGCGTCCGCCAAGTCCCTGCGGGCCAATGCCCAGACGATTGATGCGTTCAAGCAGCTCCCGCTCCATATCTGCCAGCACGGGATTGGAGGATGGTTCGCCGCATTCTCTCGTCAGGCTGCGCTTGGCTATGAGCATGGCGCATTCCGCCGTACCGCCTATGCCCACGCCGACTACGACCGGCGGACAAGGATTTCCACCGGCCAGACGCACGGTTTCCACAATGCAGTCCTTTACGCCTTCAACGCCCTGCGAGGGGGTCAGCATCCAAAGCTTGGACATATTCTCCGATCCAAAGCCCTTGGGCGCAGCGGTCAGCACTACCTGATCGCCCGGTACAATTCGGACATGCAGGATGGCCGGCGTATTATCCTTCGTGTTGACGCGCTCTAGCGGGGAGAGCACGCTCGCACGGAAGCAGCCGTCGCGATACGCCCTGCGCACGCCCGCCTCCACGGCGGCGTTGACGTCTCCGCCAATAAAATGTACATCCTGCCCGACGTCCATAAAAAGAACAGCCATGCCTGTGTCCTGACAGATGGGCATTTTCTTGTGCATGGCCAGACGGTCGTTTTCAATCAGCTGCCTGAGCACATCGCGTCCAAACGGCGATTCTTCCTTTGCTTCGTACCTTTCAAGCAGCCCCATAACGTCGTCGCCGATCTCACAGCAGGCGCTCAGGAACAGGTTGCAAACCGTATCCTCCACGACGCGCACGTCGATCTCTCTCATCGAATTCCTCCAGCAAAAGCGTATGTGCAATCTTTTGTATACTATAACGCATTTTGGCATGCTTTTCAAGGCTTACTCCGCTGCGCGTGCAACTGACTGCTCAAGCTTTTTGATGCTTGTAGGTTTCTTTTTACCTCAAAACAGGATATAATGATCGTTGAGAATTCGTATAGCAGGAGGACTACATGCAGCTCTCAAAGGATACAAAGCGTTTCTTGATTTTTCTTTCCGTCTTTACAATCGCGCTTGTGCTGGCGGTCAGCCGCTTTGAGGCCATCCTCATCTGGCTGATCGGTGCGCTCTCCACGCTTTCGCCCTTTATTGTGGGCGTTTGCTTGGCGTTTATCATCAGCGTGCCAATGCGCCTTTTTGACATTTTGCTCTCCAAGGAGAATAAACAAGGCGCACGGCTTGTTTCGGACAGGACACGACAGCCGCTTTCCCTTGTACTGGCCATCGCGCTGATTCTTTTGCTCATCGTTCTCTTTTGCATGATCGTACTACCTCAGCTGATCAATACGCTCACCTCTCTGGCCGGCTCCGTCATGCGCTTTGTTCCGACTGCGCAAAGCTGGATTACCGGTTTGCTCGTCTGGCTGGAAAGCTATCCGGAGGTGCACGACGCGATTGCGCCGCTGATCCCCGATCTCAATCAGGTGGCCTCCACGCTGATTGCCCTGGTGCAGCAGTATGCGGGAACGGCGGCGGCCACTGTCGTAACCAATGTCTCCTCCCTCTTTGGCAGCGTGACAGACGTCATCATTTCCTTTGTGTTTGCCGTTTATGTGCTTTTGCAAAGGGAGACGCTTTCCCGGCAGGGCAAAAAGCTGCTCTACGCTTTTTTGCCCAAGGCATTCTGTGACGACGTTATTTCCGTCGCAAGGCTGACGCAGAAAACCTTCTTTTCCTACGTGACCATTCAATGCACGGAGGCAGCCATTCTGGGCGGCCTTTGCCTGATCGGTATGATGATCTTCCGCTTTCCGCATGCGCTGGTGATCTCCACCATCATGCTCTTCTGTGCGCTGATTCCGATTTACGGCGCGATTATCTCCTGCGTGGTCGGCGCGTTTCTGGTATTGATTGAAAGCCCGATGCAGGCGCTGGGCTTTGTGATTTTTATCCTTGTGCTCCAGCAGATCGAAACCAATCTGATTTATCCGCGCGTGGTCTCCACCTCCATCAATCTCCCGTCCATGTGGGTGCTGCTGGCTGTGACGGTGGGCGGCGGGCTTTTCGGCGTGGTCGGCATGATCGCCGCCGTTCCCGTCACCTCGATCGCCTATACGCTCATCGGCCAAGCCACGCGCACGCGCCTTACAAAGCGCGGACTTTCCCCCGAGGATCCCGCGCCGCCCTCCGGGGCATGAGCATCTTTACAAAACGAATGAAAGACGATATAATGCGCTTAGCCTACACACGTTAAGCGCATTTAAAATATTCAGGAGGAACGATTATGAGCCGTTTGGGTGATTTAATTCTGCTGGAGCGTTCGCGCCAGAAGCTGACGCGCAAGCAGGTTGCAAGAAAATGCGGCGTATCCGAAAGCTACATCAAGGATGTCGAGGAGGGGCGGCGCATCATTCAGGATGATCAGGCCAGACGCATCCTCAGGACACTGGGAACCAGCTCGCGCAACGAAGCGGAATTCTCCCTTGACGAAATCGCAGCGACCGTCGACCTTTCCACGCTCGCGCCGCAGGCTGCGCCGAAGCCCGC
>CAZACG010000166.1:0-4313 GCA_964483645.1 uncultured Oscillospiraceae bacterium
GGTCAAGGATCCGCTGGATACCGCCTATATGTTCTGGAGCCTGACCATGGGCATCCTGCTGGGCGCGGAGCTTTACACCATCGCGCTGGTCGTTGTAGCGGGCATCTCCATCGCTATGCTGGCGATGTCCTTCTTCCGTCTGCGCACGCCGAACACCTTCCTGCTGGTTGCGCACTACGACGCCGAAGCTGAGCAGGAGGTCATGGGCACCGTTCGCCGCATCAAGGTGCAGCGTCTGCGCAGCAAGACCGTTACCCCGGGCGGCGTAGAGCTGACCGTCGAGGTGCAGCTGCGCGAGCGCTTTGACATCGTCAACACGCTGCTGGACATGCAGGGTGTACACAGCGCGACGCTGATCGCTTGTCAGTCCGAGGCCGGCAACTAATCGGCATTGCGTCGGCTTCTCTTCCGCACCGGCCGATTCTTTGCATCAATCTCGCTGCGCTTTTTCAAGCTCGCCAAGCGATGAATTCCTTCAGAAAAGGAGTCCCTTTATGTCCATCATTCGCAACATTCCGCTGCGGCACGAGCTCAAGTACTTCATCACGCCCGCCGAATTATCCGTCCTGCGCGGCATAATAAGTCCTTTGATGCAGCACGATCCCAACGGAAACGAAAACAATGAGTATCACATCCGCTCGCTGTATTTTGATACGATCAACGACGATGCGCTCAACGAAAAAATAGCGGGTGTAGGCAACCGCAAGAAGTACCGCATCCGTATCTACAACTTCAAGGACAGCATCATCAAGCTCGAATGCAAGAGCAAGTATGGCGATCTGATCTCCAAGCAGTCCGTATCCATTCCCCGCGAGCTGGCCGACCAGCTGATCGCAGGGGATCCTGACGGTTTGCAGCGCATGCGTCATCCCCTCTTCCACGACGTTTACCGCGAGATGCGCACCAATCTGCTGCGTCCGGCGGTGATCGTGGATTATGTGCGTGAAGCATACATCCATCCTGCGCAGGAAGTTCGCGTGACGTTTGATAAAACGCTGCGTTCCGGTCTCTTCCAGACGGATATGTTCGATCCTCATATTCCCACCTATCCGGTCTTTGATGATCCGTTGGAAATCCTTGAGGTCAAGTTCGATGAATTCCTGCCCTCCTACATTCAGTCGATTCTCAGCGGCATCACCGCTCAACGCAGCGCGATTTCCAAGTATACGCACTGCCGCAGATATGAGAATAAGGATTTCTGACGCTCATATCCTATTGTTGTGATTCACAATAGCTTTCTCTAAAGTAAAAAGCGCGCAATGCGCATCGCTTCAGAAGGCTGTCTTTCACATGCAGCGCTCTTGCGCTTGCTACATGCTGCTTTACGTAAATTCCTATACGTCAAAAAAGGGAGTTTGAGGGATAAAACCCTCAGACTCCCTTTTTTATACGGTTTTCAGCTCAAAACGATCCATAAGCGCGAAGTCCCTTGGTGGGTTTGGGCGGTAGACCAACCGTTCCCATGACGAAGCCATTCCCTCAAAGCAGTCAGAGAGCGAACCCTGACGGTGATTTTTTCTAAAGGCGCGGTTGAATTTGAGCGTAGCATGAAATTCCCTTAGTCAGCTTCGTTGACAGCATTCCGGGAAACTCGCATAGTCGCCTGCGGCCCCGTGCGATTTCCGATGCTCCGCCTGCCTCGGGTAGGACGCCGTTTCGTATAAGCTTCTTTAGAGGAGAATGTTCATAGGCTTCGAGGAAAGCAGCTAGTGAGTGAAGAATCCGAAGCTTTTCAAGCCAAACCGCCATCACGCCGGTTTATCTTCATCGGAGATTCAGCTTTTCAAGCTTGCCATCCTTGAAGACAGCCTTTACATTCTGCGCATCTGCCAGCACCTGAATATCTTCAAGCGGATTGCCCTGAACCAGAACAACGTCCGCCAGCTTGCCCGCCTCCAGCGATCCCGTCTCATGATCGGTCATCATCAGATAAGCCGCATTGATCGTGCCCGCACAGATGGCCTCCATTGGGGTCATGCCCGCGCGCGTCATTGCAACAAACTCACTGCCCAGCTTGCTGTATGACGAATTCTTTGAGTTACTGTAATCCGAGCCAAAGGCGATCCGGATTCCCGCCGCCCGCGCCATGCGGATGGTTTCGATGTTCGCCGCGGCGCAGTCCTTCGCCTTCTTCGCCATCCAGTCCGGCAGACCGGGAATATTCGCAACGCCAAGGGACACCGACAGCGTGGTAACCAGCGTTGCATCCATCTCACGCATCAAATCAATCTCGCGCTGGGTCAGCATAACGCCATGCTCAATGCAGGTCACGCCTGCCTTGAGCGCGGCATATGCGCCTTCATAGCCCGTGCAATGCGCGCAGACATAGGTGTGATGGCGTTTCGCCTCGCCGACAATGGCAGAAAGCTCCGCGTCGGAAAAAGCAACGTCATCGACTCGGTCCGTCGGAGAGGATACGCCACCCGTCGCGCAAATCTTTATGAATTTTGCGCCCTGACGGAATTGCTCGCGCACACCGCGCAGGCAATCGTCCTGGCCGTCCACCAAATAACTCAAATGATCCTTGCGGTTATATTCTTCCTTAGAGGCGTTGATATCAAAGTCGATATGGCCGGAGGTGATGCCCAGCACACGCCCGCCGGGCATGATCTTCGGTCCGCGTAGCACGCCGCGTTCTACTGCACGCGAGAGAAATAGACCGGCTTCACTCATATCCCGGATGCCGGTAAATCCTGCGTCCAGCAGCAAGCCACACTGATATGCCGCGCCCAGCAGCTGATCACCGAAAAGACTCCCGTTTGCAAAGGAACCCGCGTCCTCGCTCCCGGTCAAGTGCGCATGGCAATCAATAAAGCCCGGCAACAAGGTGCCGTCTTCTACGCTGATCACGCTGCACCCTGCCGATACCCTCGCTGCGTCCCAAGCATCTGCATAGACAATGTTTCTTCCTTCGATAACCAGCAAACCATCCTCGATCACACGATGGCCGATTACGTCGACAAGCCTTCCCCTCAGCGCATATGATTTCATGGAGCATTCCTCCTGTATGGATTTGAGTATATCATATGGCAATCCACGTGGATTGTCAATCGAAAAGAGAGGATCGGTTCACACTTTGTCGCCCTGTTTATCCAAAGACTTTTCGTTAAATCAAGTTTTTATTTAAGAAAAAGCGTCAACAAACTTGACAATTTGATAACCTTCATGTATCATTTTCTACAGAAAACCCTGCTGCCGGATTCGTCTGTCCGCAGCACACTCGTGCATATGAGGAGGATGTATTATGAACAAGCGCATCGTATCCCTTCTGCTTGCGCTGATGCTGGCGCTGACTGCGTCCATCAGTCTTGCTCAAGCCGTCGGCTCCGGCTCTCTGAGCTTCGTTTCCACCGAGCCGAACACGCTCAATATGATTCAGTCCGATTCCAATCTGGACGCGAATGTATTCTATCTGACTTCGGCTATGCTCTATCGCCCCTTTGACGGCGATGTGTATCCCGAGCTCGCCGAGGGGTATTCCGTCAACGAGGACAATACCGTTTATACCTACACCATCAAGGATGCCCGGTATACCGATGGCACGGCCATCACTGCTGCGGATTTTGTCTTTTATCTGATTTCGACCATGGATGCAACCAGCGCCTGCTATTACAAGAACGGCACTGCGTATCTCAACGGCGAGACGGATGCTTCTCAGGTAGGAATCTATGCCGTGAACGAAAAGACCTTTGTGATTGAACTGGAGCAGGCGATTGCCGATTTTGAACCGTGCCTTGAGATCTATCCGCTCAATCAGGCGTTTGCCGAAAGCAAGGGCGACGCTTTGGGCGGCTCCCCTGCCGATCTCATGTATTCCGGCCCGTACGTACTGACCGAGTGGGTCTATGGTTCCTACATGACCTTTGCCAAGAATCCGGATTATATCGACGCCGAAGGTTCCTTCCCGCTTGCCGAGCTCAAGCTCATCCACAGCTCGGATGCCAACGCCAGCTATGCCATGTTCACCGCCGGCGAAGCAGACGTGTTAACCTTTGTCAGTGAATCCACCTATGAGCTGATGCCGAACAGCTGCGCCCATGTCTTGGCCGGCTCCGTTCAGGGTCTTGAGTTCAACACCAAGGGCTTCAGCTTTGACGGCACATCCTTCGTTCCGCGCGACGAAAAAGTAACCGCGCTTCTGGCGAACAAGAATTTCCGCATGGCGCTGAGCTACGCCCTCAATCGTGAGCTCCTTGTCGCGGTCATCAACCCGACCGGTCAGGCTGCTAACCGCTATATTTCTCCGTCCTCGAACGGCGATACCGACGACACCCGCTTCGTAGATGATTACCCGGTTCAGACCGTGCCGATGC